>NZ_JBIUVQ010000015.1:0-244615 GCF_044743035.1 Streptomyces sp. NPDC087787 | reverse complement strand
GTAGCCGAAGCCCGGCTCCAGCGGCTCGATCACGAACCGGGAGCGGAACTCGTCGACGACCTCTTCGGTCAACGAGGGACGCTGAGCGATCAGCATGAGTGGATCAGATCCTTCAGTCGTGGGCGCCCGCTATTTGACGCCCGACCAGGCCCCGCACCGAAAGGGTGCGGGTATTGCAAGGGTACGGGCGGCACGACCGCAAAGGCCGTACCGCCCGGCTGTTACCTGTGGGGGACAACCCCCACGCCCCCGGCCGGAAAGCCCGGAGGCACAGCAAGCCCTTGAGGCGCCGGCGTCAGACGCGACGACGCTTCGGCGGGCGGCAGCCGTTGTGCGGGGTCGGGGTGACGTCCTGGATGGAGCCGACCTCGAGGCCCGTGGCCTGCAGGGAGCGGATCGCGGTCTCACGACCGGAGCCCGGGCCCTTGACGAACACGTCGACCTTGCGCATGCCGTGCTCCTGGGCGCGGCGGGCGGCCGACTCGGCGGCCATCTGCGCGGCGAACGGCGTGGACTTCCGGGAGCCCTTGAAGCCGACGTGGCCGGCGGAGGCCCAGGAGATCACGTTGCCCGACGGGTCCGTGATGGAGACGATCGTGTTGTTGAACGTGCTCTTGATGTGCGCGTGGCCGTGAGCGACGTTCTTCTTTTCCTTGCGGCGCACCTTCTTGGCAGCGCCCTGACGACCCTTGGGGGGCATCTACAAACTCCTACGGGGAGGTGGTCGGTCCTACAGCGAAGACCGCTGATGAAGCGTTGTCCGCTGAGGACTACTTCTTGCCCGGCTTCTTCTTGCCGGCGATGGCGCGACGCGGGCCCTTGCGGGTGCGGGCGTTGGTGCTGGTGCGCTGACCGCGGACGGGCAGGCCGCGGCGGTGACGCAGACCCTGGTAGCAGCCGATCTCGACCTTGCGGCGGATGTCGGCCTGGATCTCGCGACGGAGGTCACCCTCGGTCTTGATGTTGTTGTCGACGAACTCACGGATCGCGACGAGCTGCTCCTCGGAGAGGTCGCGAACGCGGGTGTTCGGGTCGATGTCGGTGGCGGCCAGCGTCTGCTGGGACAAGGTCCGGCCGATGCCGAACACGTAGGTGAGGGCGACCTCCACGCGCTTGTCGCGCGGGATGTCAACACCGGAAACGCGTGCCATTCAATGGCTCCAGTTGATCTTCGGAGGTCTTCCGCAGGACCGTCTCCCGGCCGCCGTACGAGGTACGAACCGGGTCCCCGGCCTCCGAACCGGGGGTGTCGAGCCGCGCTGGGCTCGGGTCCTGCGTATGAACAATTCAGCTCGCGTCGCGCGAATCTCTGCGAAGGGAGTGCAGAGGGTTCGGTCGGTTGTGCGTCAGCCCTGGCGCTGCTTGTGGCGCGGGTTGTCGCAGATGACCATGACCCGGCCGTGACGGCGGATCACCCTGCACTTGTCGCAGATCTTCTTGACGCTCGGCTTGACCTTCATGGGATGTGAGGTTCTCCGGGTCAGTTGCCGGCGGCCCCGCGCAGAACGTGGAGCCTGGGCAAGATCTACTTGTACCGGTAGACGATCCGGCCACGCGTCAGGTCGTACGGAGACAGCTCCACCACGACCCGGTCGTCAGGGAGGATGCGGATGTAGTGCATACGCATCTTGCCGCTGATGTGTGCCAGGACCTGGTGGCCGTTCTGGAGCTCGACCTTGAACATGGCGTTCGGCAGAGACTCGACGACAGTGCCCTCGATCTCGATGGCACCTTGCTTCTTGGCCACGCTTCGCCCTTCGAATCGACTACCTTGATCGACTCCATATTCCGCATGCGGACATGCGAATACATGAGAGCCGACGAGTCAGTCTACGTCAGCCCTCTGCGAAAGACGAATCGAGAAAGTCTGCCCCAGCTCCGAGATCATCATGCGACCGGGTCCGGCCCGGTCCGGCGGACGTGGGAGCGGGCCCCTTATCAGGCCAGCGGGTCCGGTGCCGCCGTGACGCCGTGCTCGGCCAGCTTGGCCCGGCCGCCGTCCGGGGAGGTCAGGACCAGCGGGCCCTGCTCGGTCAGCGCCACCGAGTGCTCCCAGTGGGAGGACCAGGTGCCGTCCGTGGTGATGACCGTCCAGTCGTCCTCGAGGACCTGGGTCTTCGCGGTGCCCAGGGAGACCATCGGCTCGATGGCCAGGCAGAAGCCGGGAACCAGCTTCGGACCCTTGCCGCGCCGCCGGTCGACGTAGTTCAGCAGGTGCGGGTCCATGTGCATCTCGGTGCCGATGCCGTGGCCGCCGTAGTCCTCGATGATCCCGTAGCGGCCGCCGCCGGGCTTCGGCTGGCGGCGGATGTACGTCTCGACGGCCCGGGAGATGTCCACCAGGCGGTTGCCCTGCTTCATGGCGGCGATGCCGGCCCACATCGACTCCTCGGTCACCCGGGAGAGCTCGATCAGCTCCGGGGAGTGACCGGAGCCGACGAACGCGGTGAAGGCCGCGTCGCCGTGCCAGCCGTCGATGATCGCGCCGCAGTCGATGGAGATGACGTCCCCGTCCTTGAGGACGACGTCGTCGGAGGGGATGCCGTGCACCACGACCTCGTTGACGGAGGTGCAGATCGTCGCCGGGAAGCCGCCGTAGCCGAGGAAGTTCGGCTTGGCGTTGTGCTCGGCGAGCACCTTGCGGGCCACCTGGTCCAGGTCCTTGGTGGTCGCCCCGGGCACGGCCGCCTCCCGGGTGGCCGCGTGAATGGCGGCGACGACCAGCCCCGCCTCACGCATCTTGGCGATCTGCTCGGGGGACTTGATCTGCACCATGGGGACTACGGCCTTTCTCGGACCGGAAGGAAGACGGACACCCTCAAGAATACGGGGCAGCGAAAGCCTGCCCGCGCACACGTCGGCCGCGGCTCCCATGGGGAACCGCGGCCGAGTAGTGCGGTCAGTCGCGCTTGAGCGCCTCCAGCGCGCGCTGCGTGATCTCGTCCACCGGACCGAGCGAGGAGATCGTCACGACCAGGCCCTGCGCCCGGTAGTAGCCGATGATCGGCTCGGTCTGCGTGTGGTAGACCTCAAGGCGCTTGCGTACGGTCTCCTCGGAGTCGTCGTCGCGCTGGTACAGCTCACCGCCGCAGACGTCGCAGACGCCTTCCTTCTTCGGCGGGCTGTACGTCTCGTGGAAGACGTGCGCCGAGTCGTTGCGGCAGGTGCGGCGACCCGCGATGCGCTTGACGACCTCGTCCTCGGGGACCTCGAGGTCGAGGACCGCGTCCAGCTTCATACCCTCGCCCTGGAGCAGCTTGTCCAGCGCCTCGGCCTGCGACACATTGCGCGGGAAACCGTCCAGCAGGAAGCCGCCCTCGGCGTCGGGCTGCTCCATGCGGTCCTTGGCCATCGCGATGGTGACCTCGTCGGGCACCAGGTTTCCGGCGTCCATGTAGGACTTCGCGAGCTTGCCGAGCTCCGTCTGCCGGCTGATGTTGGCGCGGAACAGGTCGCCCGTGGAGATGTGCGGAATACGCAGCTTCTCGGCCAGGCGCGTGGCCTGCGTTCCCTTGCCAGCACCCGGCGGTCCGACGAGGACGATTCGCATCAGCGGAGGAACCCTTCGTAATTGCGCTGCTGGAGCTGGCTCTCGATCTGCTTCACCGTCTCGAGTCCGACACCCACGATGATGAGGATGCTGGTCCCGCCGAAGGGGAAGTTCTGGTTCGCCCCGAAGCCGACCAACGCCATTGTCGGTACGAGAGCGATCAGGCCCAGATACAGCGAACCCGGCCAGGTGATCCGGTTGAGCACGTACGAAAGGTACTCAGCGGTCGGTCGGCCAGCCCGGATGCCCGGGATGAAGCCACCATACTTCTTCATGTTGTCGGCGACTTCTTCGGGGTTGAAGGAGATCGCCACGTAGAAGAACGCGAAGAACACGATCAGCAGGAAGTACATGGTGATGTAGATCGGGTGATCGCCCTTGGTCAGGTTCTGCTGAACCCAGGTCTTCCATCCGGAGTTGCCCCCGGAGAACTGAGCGATGAGCGCCGGAATGTAGAGCAGCGAAGAAGCGAAGATGACGGGGATCACGCCCGCCTGGTTGACCTTCAGCGGGATGTACGTCGACGTACCACCGTAGGAACGGCGGCCGATCATGCGCTTGGCGTACTGCACCGGAATACGGCGCTGGGCCTGTTCGACGAAGACCACCAGGCCGACCATGACCAGGCCGACGAGAATGACGGTGCCGAATTCGATCCAGCCCTCGGCGAGCTTGCCCTGCTTCTTGATGGCCCACAGCGCCGACGGGAACGTGGCGGCGATCGAGATGAACATCAGGATCGACATGCCGTTGCCGATGCCGCGGTCGGTGATGAGCTCACCGAGCCACATGACCGTGGCCGTACCGGCGGTCATGACGATCACCATGACGATCGTGTTGAAGATCGCCTGGTCCGGGACGATGTTCCCGGCCGCCGAGCACCCGGAGAACAGGGCGCCGCTGCGGGCGGTCGCCACCAGGCCCGTGCCCTGGAGGATGGCCAGCGCCACCGTCAGGTAACGGGTGTACTGGGTGATCTTCGCGGTGCCGCTCTGGCCCTCCTTCTTGAGGGCCTCCAACCGCGGGATCACCACGGTCAGCAGCTGAAGGATGATGCTCGCCGTGATGTACGGCATGATGCCCAGGGCGAAGATCGTGATCTGCAGCAGCGCACCGCCGCTGAACATGTTCACCAGGCCGAAGAGGCCCTGGTTGCCCGAGGCCTCGCTGACGCACTGCTGAACAGCCTTGTAGTTGACACCCGGGATCGGGATGTGGGTACCGACGCGGTACACCACGATGATGCCGAGCGTGAAGAGCAGCTTCTTGCGCAGGTCGGGCGTCCTGAACGCCCGGGCGAAGCCGGTAAGCACGGTGCCTCCTGCGACCCCCGCGCAAGTGCGTCAGGGTGACGGTCTTGAGGTTCGACGATAAAGAACGGTGCAGGCCACCTTACCGGCGACACTGCCTCCCTGAAAACGACCAACCGGGGATACCTCGTTGTGAGGTACCCCCGGTCGGGACTGCTTTACGTCATCGGGCTCAGACGAGCTCGGTGACAGAACCGCCGGCGGCGGTGATCTTCTCCTTGGCGGAGCCGGAGACGGCGTCCACCGTCACCTGCAGCGCCACGGAGACCTCGCCCTGGCCGAGGACCTTGACGAGGCTGTTCTTGCGAACGGCACCCTTGGCCACCAGGTCCTCGACCGTGACCTCGCCACCCTCGGGGTAGAGCGCGGCCAGCTTGTCGAGGTTCACGACCTGGAACTCGGTCTTGAACGGGTTCTTGAAGCCCTTCAGCTTCGGGAGGCGCATGTGCAGCGGCATCTGGCCGCCCTCGAAGCGCTCCGGAACCTGGTAGCGGGCCTTGGTGCCCTTGGTACCACGACCGGCCGTCTTACCCTTGGACGCCTCACCACGACCCACACGGGTCTTGGCGGTCTTGGCGCCCGGGGCGGGACGGAGGTTGTGGATCTTCAGCGGGTTCTGCTCCGCCATGATCAGTCGACCTCCTCGACCGTCACGAGGTGGCGGACGGTGTGCACCATTCCGCGGAACTCGGGGCGGTCCTCCTTGACGACCACGTCGCCGAGCTTCTTGAGCCCGAGCGAACGCAGGGTGTCACGGTGGTTCTGCTTGCTGCCGATGTAGGACTTGACCTGCGTGATCTTGAGCTGCGCCATCACGCACCCGCCCCGGCACGCGCACGGAGCAGGGCCGCGGGGGCCACGTCCTCCAGCGGCAGACCGCGGCGGGCCGCGACCTCCTCGGGACGCTGCAGGCCCTTCAGGGCCTCCACGGTCGCGTGCACGATGTTGATCTGGTTGTCGGAGCCGAGCGACTTCGACAGGATGTCGTGGATACCGGCGCACTCGAGCACGGCACGCACCGGGCCGCCGGCGATAACGCCGGTACCCGGGGAGGCGGGCTTGAGCAGCACGACGCCGGCAGCCTTCTCACCCTGGATCGGGTGCGGGATGGTGCCCTGGATCCGGGGGACCTTGAAGAAGTGCTTCTTGGCCTCCTCAACACCCTTGGCGATGGCGGCCGGCACCTCCTTGGCCTTGCCGTATCCGACACCCACGGTGCCGTCACCGTCGCCCACCACGACCAGCGCGGTGAAGCTGAAGCGACGACCACCCTTCACAACCTTGGCGACGCGGTTGATCGCGACGACGCGCTCAACGTACGCGGTCTTCTCGGCGGCAGCTGCGCCGCCGTCACGGCCCTTCCGGTCCCGCCGCTCGCCGCCACCGGCACCGCCACCGCGGCGCTGGGGTCCAGCCATTGGAATTACCTCTCTCTGTTTCCGCTAGCTCGCAGCAACGAAAAGTCGCTGCCGCGACGGGCGACTCAGAACTTCAGTCCGGCCTCGCGGGCGGCGTCCGCCAGAGCGGCGATGCGCCCGGCGTACTGGTTGCCACCACGGTCGAACACGACGGCCTCGACACCGGCGGCCTTGGCACGCTCGGCGACCAGGGCGCCGACCTGCTTCGCCTGGGCCGACTTGTCGCTCTCGCCACCGCGGATCGAGTTGTCCAGGGTGGACGCCGATGCCAGGGTGTGACCCTTCAGGTCGTCGATCACCTGCGCCACGATGTGGCGGTTGGAGCGGGTCACGACCAGACGGGGACGCTCCGCCGTACCGGCGATCCGCTTGCGGATCCGGATGTGGCGGCGCTTGATCGCGGCGCGCTTGTAGGCGTCGCCCTTGAGGATCTTCTGCCCGTATGCCATGGCTTACTTACCCGCCTTTCCGACCTTGCGGCGGATGACTTCGCCCTCGTACTTGACGCCCTTGGCCTTGTACGGGTCAGGCTTGCGCAGCTTGCGGATGTTGGCCGCAACCTCGCCGACCTTCTGCTTGTCGATGCCCTCGACCTGGAAGCGGGTCGGGGTCTCCACCTTGAAGGTGATGCCCTCGGGCGCCTCGACGGTGATCGGGTGGCTGTAGCCGAGCGCGAACTCCAGGTTCGAACCCTTGGCCGTCACGCGGTAACCGACACCGCTGATCTCGAGCTTCTTCACGTAACCCTGGGTCACGCCGGTGATCATGTTCGCCACCAGCGTGCGGGACAGGCCGTGCAGGGCCTTGTTCTGACGCTCGTCGTTGGGGCGGGTCACCTGCAGGGTGCCGTCCTCGCCCTTGGCGATCTCGATCGGCGCCACGACGGTGTGGGTCAGCGTGCCCTTGGGGCCCTTGACCGCGACCGTACGGCCGTCGATGGTGACGTCCACGCCGGCGGGAACCGCGATGGGGAGCTTGCCGATGCGCGACATAGCTGTTTCCTCCGTTCCCTTCCGCTACCAGACGTAGGCGAGGACTTCCCCACCCACGCCCTTCTTGCCGGCCTGCTTGTCGGTGAGGAGCCCGTAGGACGTGGAGATGATCGCCACGCCGAGGCCGCCGAGCACCTTCGGCAGGTTGGTGGACTTCGCGTACACCCGGAGACCGGGCTTGGAGATCCGCTTGATGCCCGCGATGGAGCGCTCACGGTTGGGGCCGAACTTCAGCTCCAGGACGAGGTTCTTGCCGACCTCGGCGTCCTCGACCTTCCAGCCCGTGATGAAGCCCTCCTGCTGGAGGATCTCCGCGATGTGCGACTTGATCTTCGAGTGCGGCATCGACACGCTGTCGTGGTATGCCGAGTTCGCGTTCCGCAGACGCGTAAGCATGTCTGCGATCGGATCAGTCATGGTCATGAATTGGCCTTCGGCCTCTCTCGCCGGGGTTTCCTGGTGCGCCATCCCTCTCCCCGATCCGAGACGGGACGGGTGCGGCGCGGTGGACCTACGGCGTAGTAAGTCGTAAGGGCGCGGCAGGCGCCCAACCCCACAAGCCTAAGGCATGTGAGGTGGGCCTCCTGCCGACCCCAGTTGCTTACCGAGAGTCCTGCTTCAACCCAAGTGGGCTGTTACCAGGAGCTCTTGGTCACGCCCGGCAGCTCGCCACGGTGAGCCATCTCACGAAGGCACACGCGGCACAGGCCGAACTTGCGGTACACGGAGTGCGGACGGCCACAGCGCTGGCAGCGGGTGTAGCCACGCACCCCGAACTTGGGCTTGCGAGCAGCCTTAGCGATCAGAGCCTTCTTCGCCATCTCGCTCACGCCTCCTTGAACGGGAAGCCGAGGTGACGAAGGAGCGCGCGGCCCTCAGCGTCGTTGGTCGCCGTGGTGACCACGGTGATGTCCATACCCCGGACGCGGTCGATCTTGTCCTGGTCGATCTCGTGGAACATGACCTGCTCGGTGAGACCGAAGGTGTAGTTGCCACGGCCGTCGAACTGCTTGGGGGACAGGCCGCGGAAGTCGCGGATGCGCGGCAGCGCGAGCGACAGGGTGCGGTCCAGGAACTCCCACATGCGGTCGCCACGGAGCGTGACGTGGGCACCGATCGGCTGGCCCTCACGCAGCTTGAACTGCGCGATGGACTTGCGGGCCTTGGTGACCTGCGGCTTCTGGCCGGTGATCGTGGTGAGGTCGCGGATGGCGCCATCGATCAGCTTGGAGTCGCGGGCGGCGTCGCCCACACCCATGTTGACCACGATCTTGACGAGACCGGGAATCTGCATGACGTTCTCGTACTTGAACTCGTCACGCATCTTGCCCGCGATCTCCTCGCGGTACTTCTGCTTCAGACGCGGAGTGGTGGTGGTAGCCATCAGATGTCCTCACCCGTCCGCTTGGCAACGCGGATCTTGTTGCCTTCGTCGTCGAAGCGGTAACCGACACGCGTGACGACCTTGTTGCCGTCCTTCTCAACGACCAGCTGGACGTTGGAGACGTGGACGGGCGCCTCGGTCGTGACGATGCCGCCGGCCTGCGAACCGCGGGCGGTCGGGCCGGCCTTGGTGTGCTTCTTGACCCGGTTGACACCCTCGACCAGGACGCGATCCTCGCGCGGGAAAGCGGCAATGACCTTGCCCTGCTTGCCCTTGTCCTTGCCGGTGATGACCTGGACCAGGTCGCCCTTCTTGATCTTCATGCTTACAGCACCTCCGGCGCGAGCGAGATGATCTTCATGAACTTCTTCTCGCGCAGCTCACGGCCGACCGGGCCGAAGATGCGGGTGCCGCGAGGGTCGCCGTCGTTCTTCAGAATGACGGCGGCGTTCTCGTCGAAGCGGATGTACGAGCCGTCCGGACGGCGGCGCTCCTTGACGGTGCGAACGATGACCGCCTTGACGACGTCACCCTTCTTCACGTTGCCACCGGGGATCGCGTCCTTGACGGTGGCGACGATGACGTCACCGATGCCCGCGTAGCGGCGACCGGAGCCACCGAGCACACGGATGCAAAGGATCTCCTTCGCACCAGTGTTGTCGGCGACACGCAGTCGCGACTCCTGCTGGATCACGTCTATCTCCTGATTGTCTGCCGGTTCCCGGGGAGGGCCGTGAGTGACTCACGTGCCTTCGCCGAGCCTGGCGGAACCGTCCTGCGGGTAGCTCCCGCAGGAAATTACTGGTGTCTCGGGGAGGCGGGAACCCGCGCCGGGGACTTCGCCGGGCCGGGGCCCGGGGCGTCGTCCCCAGCGAGGGTCAGCGGGGGCGGTGCCCCCGCTTCTTACTTCGCCTTCTCGAGGATCTCGACGACGCGCCAGCGCTTCGTCGCGGACAGCGGCCGGGTCTCCATCAGGAGGACACGGTCGCCGACGCCCGCGGCGTTCTGCTCGTCGTGCGCCTTGAGCTTCTCGGTACGGCGGATGACCTTGCCGTACAGCGCGTGCTTGACACGGTCCTCGACGGCGACGACGACGGTCTTGTCCATCTTGTCGCTGACGACGAGACCCTCACGGGTCTTGCGGAAGCCGCGCGCCTCTGCGTTCTCAGTCACGTTCTTCTCGCTCATCAGGCGTTCTCCACCGTTTCGATGCCCAGCTCACGCTCGCGCATCAGGGTGTAGATCCGCGCGATGTCCTTGCGGACCGCCTTGAGACGGCCGTGGTTCTCGAGCTGCCCGGTCGCCGCCTGGAAACGGAGGTTGAACAGCTCTTCCTTGGCCTCGCGGAGCTTTCCAAGAAGCTCCTCGTTGCCCAGCTCGCGCAGCTCGGACGCCTTGGTACCGGCCGACATCACGCTTCACCTGCCTCGCGCTTGACGATCCGGCACTTCATCGGCAGCTTGTGGGCCGCACGAGTCAGCGCCTCACGGGCGATCTTCTCGTTCGGGTAGGACAGCTCGAACATCACCCGACCGGGCTTGACGTTCGCGATCCACCACTCCGGCGAACCCTTACCGGAACCCATGCGGGTCTCGGCCGGCTTCTTGGTCAGCGGACGGTCCGGGTAGATGTTGATCCAGACCTTGCCGCCACGCTTGATGTGGCGGGTCATCGCGATACGAGCCGCCTCGATCTGGCGGTTCGTCACGTAGGCCGGGGTCAGCGCCTGGATGCCGTACTCGCCGAACGCAACCTGCGTTCCACCCTTGGACATACCGTTGCGCTTCGGGTGGTGCTGCTTGCGGTGCTTGACCCTACGGGGGATCAGCATTTCGGTCAGGCCTCCGTTCCGGTGCTCTCAGCCGGAGCGGCAGCGGCCGGGGCGTCGGCCTTGGGGGCCTCGGCGGCCGGAGCCGACTGCTGCTGCGGCTTGCGACCGCGCCGCTCGCCACCACGGCCACCACGGGCCGGGCGGTCGGCGCCACCACGGGCCGGGCGGTTGCCCGCACGGGCGGCGGCGTTCTCGGCGCGGACCTCGGCGATGTTCTTGACGTCGCCCTTGTAGATCCAGACCTTCACACCGATGCGGCCGAAGGTCGTCTTGGCCTCGAAGAAGCCGTAGTCCACGTTCGCGCGGAGCGTGTGCAGGGGCACACGGCCCTCGCGGTAGAACTCCGAGCGGGACATCTCGGCGCCGCCGAGGCGGCCACCGCACTGGATCTTGATGCCCTTGGCGCCGGCCTTCATCGCCGACTGCATGCTCTTGCGCATGGCACGGCGGAAGGAGACGCGGGAGGAGAGCTGCTCGGCAACGGCCTGGGCCACGAGCTGAGCGTCCGTCTCGGGGTTCTTGACCTCGAGGATGTTCAGCTGGACCTGCTTGCCCGTGAGCTTCTCGAGGTCGCCGCGGATGCGGTCGGCCTCGGCGCCACGGCGGCCGATGACGATGCCCGGACGCGCGGTGTGGATGTCCACGCGGACACGGTCACGGGTGCGCTCGATCTCCACCTTGGAGATGCCGGCGCGCTCCATGCCGGACGTCATCATCCGACGGATGGCGACGTCTTCCTTGACGTAGTCCTTGTACAGCTTGTCGGCGTACCAACGCGACTTGAAGTCGGTCGTGACACCGAGCCGGAACCCATGCGGGTTTACCTTCTGGCCCATTACCGGGTTCCTTCCTTGCTGCTGACGACCACGGTGATGTGGCTGGTCCGCTTGCGGATCCGGTAGGCACGGCCCTGGGCACGCGGCCGGAACCGCTTCAGGGTCGGACCCTCGTCGACGTACGCCTCGGCGATGTAGAGGCTGTCGACGTCGGTGTGGTCGTAGTTGTGCGCGGCGTTGGCGATGGCGCTGTCCAGCACCTTGCCGACCGGCACGCTCGCGGCCTGCGGGGCGAAACGCAGGACCGCCTGAGCCTCCGTGGCGTCCATGCCACGGATGAGGTCCACCACACGGCGGGCCTTCATGGGCGTGACGCGGATGTACCGCGCCTGGGCCCTGGCTTCCATGGTTGTCCCTTCAGTGTTTGACACGTTCGTCATGGTCTTTCACCCCGCTGACTAGCGGCGCTTCGACTTCCGGTCGTCCTTGACGTGACCCCGGAAGGTGCGCGTCGGCGAGAACTCGCCGAGCTTGTGGCCGACCATCGACTCGGTGACGAACACCGGGATGTGGGTCTTGCCGTTGTGCACCGCGATCGTGTGCCCCAGCATGGCCGGGACGATCATCGAGCGGCGGGACCAGGTCTTGATGACGTTCTTGGTACCGGCTTCGTTCTGCGCGTCCACCTTCTTGCTCAGGTGGTCGTCGACGAAGGGCCCCTTCTTCAAGCTACGCGGCATCTCAACCCGTCCTTAGCGCTTCTTGTTCGTCTTGCGGCGGCGGACGATGTACTTGTTCGACGCCTTCTTGGGCGAACGAGTACGGCCTTCCTTCTTGCCCCACGGGGACACCGGGTGACGGCCACCGGAGGTCCGGCCCTCACCACCACCGTGCGGGTGGTCCACCGGGTTCATGACCACACCACGGACGGTCGGGCGGACGCCCAGCCACCGCTTACGGCCGGCCTTGCCCCAGTTGATGTTGCTCTGCTCGGCGTTGCCGACCTCGCCGACCGTGGCGCGGCAGCGCTGGTCGACCAGGCGGATCTCACCGGAGGGCATGCGGAGGTGGGCCATCGTGCCCTCCTTCGCGAGCAGCTGCACGGAGGCACCGGCGGAGCGGGCGAACTTGGCACCGCCACCGGGACGGAGCTCGATCGCGTGGATCGTGGTACCGACCGGGATGTTGCGGAGGGCCAGGTTGTTGCCCGGCTTGATGTCGGCCCCGGGACCGTTCTCCACACGGTCGCCCTGCTGCAGGTTGCGCGGGGCGAGGATGTAGCGCTTCTCGCCGTCGGCGTAGTGCAGCAGCGCGATGCGCGCGGTGCGGTTGGGGTCGTACTCGATGTGCGCGACCTTCGCCGGCACGCCGTCCTTGTCGTGACGACGGAAGTCGATCACACGGTAGGCGCGCTTGTGTCCGCCACCCTGGTGGCGAACGGTCACACGACCGGAATTGTTACGGCCGCCCTTGCTGTGCAGGGGACGGACCAGCGACTTCTCCGGCGTGGACCGCGTGACCTCGACGAAGTCGGCGACGCTGGCGCCACGACGGCCCGGCGTAGTCGGCTTGTACTTGCGGATTCCCATTTCTCAGTCCTCGTCCGATATCGGACGATCCGGACCGCCGTCAGGCGGTCGGACCGCCGAAGATGTCGATACGGTCGCCCTCGGCGAGGGTCACGATCGCGCGCTTGGTGGCGGAGCGCTGACCGAAGCCGGTCTTGGTGCGCTTGCGCTTGCCCTGGCGGTTGATCGTGTTGACCCCGGTGACCTTGACCTCGAAGACCGCCTGCACGGCCTGCTTGATCTGGGTCTTGTTGGCGTTCGGGTCGACGATGAACGTGTACTTGTTCTCGTCGAGGAGCGCGTAGCTCTTCTCCGAGACGACCGGCTTGAGCAGAACGTCACGGGGGTCCGTGTACGACTTGCTCAGCGGGGTCTCGACGGTGTTCTTGCCCTCGGCGGCGTGGCGGCGCGCCTTGGCGACACGCGCGGCCTTGGCGGCCTTGGCAGCCTTCGAGGCGATGCTCGGGTGACGCGTAGCCATCAGGCCTCGCTCCCTTCGTTGTCGTTGGCCTTGTTCGGGCCGGCGACGAAGGACTCGAAAGCGGCCTGGGTGAAGACCACGTCGTCCGAGACGAGAACGTCGTACGTGTTCAGCTGGCCCGGCTCCAGGATGTGGACCTGGGGCAGGTTGCGGGCGGACAGCCACGCGGCCTCGTCGGCGCGGTCGACGACCAGGAGCAGGTTCTTGCGCTCCGAGATCTTGCCGAACAGCGTCCTGGCGGACTTCGTGGAGGGGGTCTCGCCCTCGACCACGCCGGTGACGACGTGGATACGGCTGTGGCGGGCCCGGTCGGTGAGGGCGTGGCGCAGGGCCGCGGCCTTCATCTTCTTCGGGGTCCGCTGGGAGTAGTCACGCGGCTGCGGGCCGTGGACGACGCCACCGCCGGCGAACTGCGGCGCGCGGGTCGAACCCTGACGGGCGCGACCGGTGCCCTTCTGGCGGTACGGCTTCTTGCCGCCACCACGGACTTCACCGCGACGCTTGGTCTTGTGCGTGCCCTGGCGGGCAGCGGCGTTCTGCGCGACGACGACCTGGTGGATCAGCGGGATGCTGATCTTCTCCACGCCGAAGATCTCCGCGGGGAGCTCGACGCTTCCGGTCTTCTCGCCGGCAGGCGAAAGGATGTCAACAGTGCTCATCGGTTACCTCAGGCCCCCTTGGCCGCGGTGCGGACCAGGACGAGGCCGCCGTTCGGACCGGGAACCGCGCCCTTGATGAGCAGCAGACCCTTCTCCGCGTCAACGGCGTGGACGGTCAGGTTCTGGGTGGTGACCCGCTCGTTGCCCATGCGACCCGCCATGCGGAGGCCCTTGAACACACGGCCCGGGGTGGCGCAGCCGCCGATGGAACCGGGCGAGCGGTGCTTGCGCTGGGTGCCGTGTCCGGCGCCGAGGCCACGGAAGTTGTGGCGCTTCATGACACCGGCGAAGCCCTTGCCCTTGCTCTTGCCGGTGACGTCGACCTTCACGCCGGCCTCGAACACCTCAGCGGTGATCTGCTGGCCGAGGGTGTACTCGGCGGCGTCCGCGGTGCGGATCTCGACGAGGTGACGACGGGGGGTGACGTCGGCCTTGGCGAAGTGGCCCTTGAGGGGCTTGTTCACCTTGCGCGGGTCGATCTCGCCGAAGGCGATCTGGACCGACTCGTAGCCGTCGACGTCGTTCGTACGAACCTGGGTGACGACGTTGGGGCCGGCCTTGACGACGGTGACCGGGACGACACGGTTGTTCTCGTCCCACACCTGCGTCATGCCGAGCTTCTCGCCCAGGATGCCCTTGATCTGCTTTGCCATCTCTCAGATCACCGGCCTCAGAGCTTGATCTCGATGTCGACACCGGCCGGGAGGTCGAGTCGCATCAGAGAGTCAACGGTCTTGGGGGTCGGGTCGAGGATGTCGATCAGGCGCTTGTGCGTGCGCATCTCGAAGTGCTCGCGCGAGTCCTTGTACTTGTGCGGCGACTTGATGACGCAGTACACGTTCTTCTCAGTGGGCAGCGGCACCGGGCCCGCGACCGACGCACCAGTACGGGTCACCGTCTCGACGATCTTCTTCGCCGAAGAGTCGATGACCTCGTGGTCGTAGGCCTTGAGCCGGATGCGGATCTTCTGTCCCGCCATGGCTACTCCGTAGTCCTGTCTCTTCTTACGCTCTGGAACCCGGCGCTCCCTTGGCCCTCTCCGACCCACGCGGTCGGGCGTGTCGCGCTCCCGCTGACATGGATGCCCCTTGTTTCGAACATCCCATCGGGATTGCGCACGGTCCCCACCGGTTCCGCGAGCCGGGGGCGAAGGCCCACCGGGTGCCTGGCCGGCGCCGCGCCCACACTTCCCGGAAGATTCCCGTACGTCCGCCCCAGCGCTGCCGTGAGGCAGTTAGGGCGACGAGTACCGTGGGACTCGCTTCCGGTCCTCCCGACGGGAGGCGTGCAGCATCAACGCTCGACCGAGCAACTCGGACAGTCTGCCACAGCGGACGGCGGCCTGGCCAATCGGGCCGGGGATATTACCCCGCGGGTGACGCACGTCAAACCAGTAGGGCGTGTCCCGGAAGCCGCCACCCCTCCTGGGCCCTCCCCACCCCCTCAGCCCTCGTACGTGTCTGTCTCTCTGGACCTCCGCACGTCCCACGGCGCGACAGGGCACACTGACCTCCCACCAAGCGCGTACGCCAGGAGGGCCCACACCATGGTCAAGGTGCGGCTGGAGACCAGCCGGGAACACGTCGCCGAACTGGCACGTCTTCGGGACCCCGTCGGCGCGGTCGAAGAGCTGGTCTGGAACGCCCTCGACGCGGATGCCGGGCACGTCGTCGTCATGCTGGAGCGCAACGACCTCGGCGGCGTGGACCGGGTCCGGGTCCAGGACGACGGCTGTGGGATGTCCGCGGATCACTGCGAGGAGTACTTTCGGCCCATCGGCTCGTCCTGGAAGAAGCGGGCCACGGGCACCCCGGCCAGGAACCGCGCTCTGCACGGCAAGAACGGGCGGGGCAGGGTTCGCGCCTTTGCGCTGGGCACCCTGATCCGCTGGACCAGCGTGAGCGAGACCCCCCAGGGCCGCAAGCAGCTTGTCATCGAGGCCGACAGGCATTCCATGGACGAGTTCGACATCGGTGACCCGGAGCCGATGGACGAGCCCACGGGCACGCTCTTCGAGGCTTTCGGCGGAGAGGAACTGGACGTACTCGCCGACGAGCGCGCCAGATCGTCGCTCACCACCGCCTTCGCCACGTACCTGGAGAGATACCCGGACGTGCGCATCGAGTACGACGGCCGTGACCTCGATCCGGCGGCGGAGCAGTTGCACGCACGAGACTACGTCCTGCCGTCTTCTTCCGGCCGGAACGACGAACCCGCACGGTTGAGGATCGTGGAGTGGCGCAGGCCTGTCACCCGTGCGCTCTTCCTCTGCGACGGCGAGGGCATGTCACGGGCCCAGTTGAAGCCGGGCATTCAGGCCCCCGGCTTCGAGTTCACGGCGCACTTGAGCTGGCCCGGCTTCGACGACGTCGACTCCGAGGATCTCGCCTTCACCGACTGGACGTCGGACGGCCCCCTGACCGAAGTGCTCGCGGCAGCCCGCGACCAGCTGCGCACACACTTTCGCGCCCGTGTGGACGAACGGCGCCACGAGCAGGTCGCCGAATGGCAGCGGGAGGGCATCTACCCGTACGCCCACCGGCCGACCAACGCCCGTGAGCGGGCCGAACGTGAGACTTTCGACGCGGTGGCCACGACCGTCTTCCGCCATCTGCCCAAGTCCACCGGTACCCGGAAGACCGTCTTTACGCTGCTGCAATCCGTGCTCGCGCATGAACCCTCGGATGTCCTGCGCATCGCGGAGGAACTGTTCAGCCTGTCCAAGCAGGAGCGGGAACAGCTCAGCCGGCTCCTCGACCGCACCCCCTTGTCGGCTCTCGTCAAGGCGTCGACGGCGGCGACGAACCGGCTCGACTTTCTCGCCGCCCTTGAGCATCTCGTCTTCGACCCCGAAGCGAAGGACCGTGTGAAGGAGCGTGCGGAACTTCACCGAATCCTGGAGAACGAGTGCTGGGTCTTCGGTGAGGAGTACAACCTGCATGTAAGCGATCGCAGCCTCAACGAGGTGCTGCTCCAACACTGCCATCTGCTCGGCCACGAAGGGCCGACCAGAGCCCCGGTGCTGCGTCCCGACGGGCGCCGCGGCATCGTCGACCTGATGCTGTCGCGGGTATCCCGTCACCGTCGCGACGAACGGCACCACCTGGTGGTGGAGCTGAAACGCCCGGGGCTCGTTCTGGGCTCAGCAGAATTCGAGCAGCTCAGCAGTTACGCACAAGCGGTACGGAAGGACGACAGGTTCCGGGACACCCGCACGACCTGGGACTTCTGGCTCATTGGCAACGACATGACGGACACACTTCGAGAGCTGGCGCACCAGCCGCAGAATCCACCCGGCTGTGCCCTCAACCAGCCGACCTACCGGATCTGGGTACGCACATGGGGCGAGCTCTTCCAGGATTGTGAGGCTCGGCTCCGCTTCTACCGGGAGGGTCTGGAGTACCAGTCGTCCACCGAGCACGCCATGGACTACCTGGTCCGCAACCACGGCGAGGCCGTCGCGGAGCTGGTCGCCGACGGGACGATTCCCGCGCCGCGAGGCATCGGCACCGCCGTCACACCGTGAGGTGCGGGCGGCTCGTGGCCGCCTGTGTCAGTGGCTCGGTCTACTGTTCTTGGGCAGCGCCCGAGTCCAAGGCGCTGTCTCCCGTCATAGCGCGCTGAGCAGAGAGCGAGCCTTCGTGACCACCACCGTGCACGATGTCCTCCGGGTCATCCGCGAGAAGTCGACGACCAACCGCGAGCTCGGGACCGCCTTCGAGCGGCTCATGGTGCGCTTTCTCAGTACAGACCCACTGTGGAGCGAGCAGTTCAGCCGGGTGTGGATGTACGGCGAATGGCCGGGCGCGGCTGGCGACCAGCGGGACCTGGGCATCGACCTCGTGGCACAGGAGCGCGAGACCCGGCGCTCTCTGGGCGATCCAGTGCAAGTTCTATGAACCGGATCACACGGTCCAGAAGATCGACCTCGACTCGTTCTTCACCGCCTCCGGAAAGGGCGGCTTCGCTCATCGCCTGATCATCTCGACCACGGACAGGTGGGGGCCGAACCCCGAGGCGGCTCTGGACGACCAGCAGATTCCTGTCCAGCGCCTCGGCCTGTCGGACATGCCGCCAGCCGGGTGGAGTGGCGGCTACCCGCGAGCGGCGACGCGGAGCGGGTCGAGTTGTCCCTGCGGGGCAAGAAGTCTCCCCGTCCTCACCAGCGCGAGGCCATCAACGCGGTGTTCCAGGGCTTCGCGGAGCATGACCGCGGCAAGCTGATCATGGCCTGTGGCACCGGCAAGACCTTCACCGGTCTGAAGATCGTGGAGCGGCTGGCGGCCGAGCGGGCCGCGAGCGGCCAGGGCGCATCCTGTCCAACGCCCGCTGCCTCTCCGAGGGCGTCGACGTCCCGAACCTGGACGCGGTTCTCTTCCTCCAGCCGCGCAACTCCGTCGTCGACGTCGTGCAGTCCGTCGGCCGCGTGATGCGACTGGCGCCCGGCAAGCGCTACGGATACATCATCCTGCCGGTCGCCGCGCCCGCCGGGATGTCCCCGGAGGAGGCCCTGGCGGACAACCGCCGTTTCAAGACCGTCTGGCAGGTCCTCCAGGCTTTGCGCGCCCACGACGACCGGTTCAACGCGTCCGTCAACCAGATCGAGCTCAACAAGAAGGCCCCGAACACGATCGGGATCGGCGCGATCGGCGCAGGGGACGAGTCGGTCGGCGACAAGGACGGCAGCAGCACGGAGGAGAGCGCGCAGGCCAAGAAGGACCAGGAACAGCAGTCCGCCCAGTACGTCCAGGACCGCCTCGAGTTCGACGAGGCGTGGCGCACGGCCATCTACGCCCGGATCGTCGACAAGGTCGGCGAGCGTACCTACTGGGAGCAGTGGGCCAAGGACATCGCGCTGATCGCGGAGCGGCACGTCGCCCGGATCAGGGCCGGCCTGGTGGATCCACACAAGGCGGCGGCGTTCAAGGAGTTCACGGACGAACTGCGGGCGAACATAAACCCCGGCGTCACCGACTCCGACGCCATCGACATGCTCGCGCAGCACCTGATCACCAAGCCGGTCTTCGACGCGCTCTTCCAGGACTACGCGTTCGCCGACCACAACCCCGTCTCGCAGGCGATGCAGCGGATGCTGGACGTCCTGGACGACGACACCATCTCGGCGGAGACGAAGACCCTCCGGGGCTTCTACGAGTCGGTGCGGGTCCGCGCGGAGGGCATCACCGACCACGAGGGCCGCCAGCGCGTCATCACCGAGCTGTACGAGAAGTTCTTCAAGACGGCTCTGCCCAAGACGGCGGACTCGCTCGGCATCGTCTACACACCGACGGAGGTCGTCGACTTCATCCTGCGGTCGGCCGACCAGGCGCTGGAGCGGCACTTCGACCAATCACTGTCGGACGAGGGCGTGCACGTACTCGATCCCTTCACAGGCACCGGCACGTTCGTGGTGCGGCTGCTCCAGTCCGGCCTGATCAAGCCGGCAGACCTGCTGCGCAAGTACACGCGGGAGCTGCACGCCAACGAGATCGTGCTGCTCGCGTACTACATCGCGGCGGTCAACGTCGAGGCCGCGTTCCATGATCGGTACGCGCAGACCGGGGACAGCGCCGGGGACGCGTACATCCCCTTCGAGGGCATCGTGCTGACGGACACCTTCCAGCTCGCGGAGTCCGAGGGAGGGCGGCTGTTCGGGGACGTGCTGTCCGGGAACAGCGAGCGGGCGCGGAAGCAGATGGGGCAGGACATCCGGGTCGTGCTGGGGAATCCGCCGTATTCAGTGGGGCAGGACAGCCAGAACGACGACAATCAGAACCTGAAGTACGAGTCGCTGGACAGCCGCATCCAGGAGACCTACGCGGCCAGGTCGACGGC
Source organism: Streptomyces sp. NPDC087787 (assembly GCF_044743035.1). NCBI lineage: Bacteria > Bacillati > Actinomycetota > Actinomycetes > Kitasatosporales > Streptomycetaceae > Streptomyces > Streptomyces sp. NPDC087787. The sequence continues at coordinate 224,811 of NZ_JBIUVQ010000015.1, read as the reverse complement.
GAAGAACAAGAACTCCCTGTACGACTCCTATCTGCGCGCCTCCGCTGGGCCTCGGACCGGATCAAGGACGAGGGCGTCGTGGCCTTCGTCTCCAACGGCGGCTACATCGACGGGAACACCGCGGACGGCGTGCGCAAGTGCCTGACGGACGAGTTCGACGCGGTTTACTGCTACAACCTGCGGGGCAACCAGCGCACGGCCGGGGAGCTGTCCCGCAAGGAGGGCGGCAAGATCTTCGGCTCCGGCAGCCGCAACACGGTCGCCGTGATCGTCCTGGTCAAGGGCGGCCGTACGGATGCGCCGCGCGGGCTGTTCTACCGGGACATCGGCAACTACCTCAGCCGCGAGGACAAGCTCGGCATCATCAACGGGCAGAGCCTGGACTCGGTGGAGTGGCAGCAGATCACGCCGAACGCGGACGGGGACTGGATCAACCAGCGGGACGAGCGGTTCGCGACGTTCGCTCCTATCAGTGAGACCGCCGCCCGGGACAGTAGAGGCGTCTTTGCGCTTCACTCGGCAGGGCTTCAGACCAATCGTGACCCCTGGGTTTACAACTTCTCCGAGCAGCGGCTCCTCGACAACGTCGAGTCGATGGTGGACTTCTTCAACGAACAGGTGACTGGATTCCACGAGCACTGCACGGCTTCGGGCATCGCCCAGCCCCAAGTTGCCGATGTGGACCACTTCATCGACCGTGACGCGAAACGAATCAGCTGGTCCTCGAGCCTGATCTCGAAGCTGACACAAGGCAAACGAGTGAAGTTTGCCCCGGAACGCATCACTATGCCAGTACACCGCCCATTCAATCGCCAAATGGCATATTTCGACAGGGGTCTCAACCATCGTCCTGGCAAAATGCCGCAGTTGTTCCCGACGCCGGACCACGAGAACTTCGGTTTCTATATCACCGGCACCGGCTCCGAAGAGCCTTTCTCGGTGCTGATGACGGATGCCATTCCCGACCTCCACGCAGTCGGAACCAAAAGCGTAGGGCCGCATTTTGCCCGCTAAACCTACCGCGAGCTCACTGTTGAAGGCGGCTTCGACTTCGGCGGCGAAGACGGGGGTGCCGCCTACGAACGCGTCGACAACATCACCGATGCCACCCTCGCCGCGTACCGCAAGACGTACGCCGACACGGACTCCAGTCTCACCAGGGACGACATCTTCTTCTACGTTTACGGGCTCCTCCACTCCCCCGCCTACCGCGAGGCATACGCCGCCGACCTGAAGAAGTCCCTGCCGCGTATCCCCAAGGTGCGCGCCTTCCAGGCCTTCGCCGAAGCCGGCCGCCGGCTCTCCGAGCTGCACATCAACTACGAGTCGGCGAAGCCCTTCGGCGGCATCGTGATCTCGCTCAGCAACACCCGCCCGGACATGCCCGAGGCCGAGCTGTTCCGGGTGACCAAGATGAAGATCCCCAAGACCAGGGGCGTTCAGGATCGGACGCGGATCGTCTACAACAACCACATCACCCTGGAGAACATCCCGGAAGAGGCGTACGAGTACCAGCTCGGGGCGCGCTCCGCGGTCGAGTGGATCATCGACCGTTACCAGGTGAAGACCGACCCCAAGTCCGGCATCGTCAACGATCCGAACGACTGGTCCGACGACCCGCGCTACATCGTCGACCTGCTCAGGCGCATCGTGACGGTCAGTCTCGCCACCATCGAGATGGTCAGGCACCTTCCGCCGCTCGACATCATCGAAGACGCCGACTGATCCACCGCCGGCGCGGAACCCCCCACGCGAGACTCCGGCTTCGCGTGGGGTGCGCCCGTCGGAGGGTCAGCTCCGCGACGCGTAGGTCACGAAGTCCGCCCACGCCTCCGGCGTGAGCGCCAGCCGCGGGCCGGATGCGTTCTTGGAGTCGCGGACGTGGACGGTGGTGAGGGTGGGGGCGACTTCGATGCAGTCGTTGCCGTTGCTGCTGTCGCTGTAACTGCTCTTGAACCAGTAGTGGAGTTCCGGCGTGCTCATAGTTCTCCCAGCGTTTGCTCGATGAAGACCAGAGACTCCTCTGGCGTGAGCGCCTGAGCCCGGATGATGCCATAGCGCAGGTCGAGGACGCGGAGCTGCCTGGGGTGCGATACCGGGCGGCCTCCGAAGTCACCGTCGGCGCGCCCCATCCCAGTACCATCCGCGAACTTCAGCAATTGGATACGGCCCCCCGTTCCAGGGTGGTTCGCGTGGGCGGTCGGCATCACCTGAAGCTCCACGAACGGCAACTTCGCCACTTCCAGCATGTGTTCGAGCTGTCGGCGCAGGACCATTGTGTCCCCGATCGGGCGGCGTAGCGTCACCTCTTCCAGGACGAAGCCGAACTCCGGTGCGGGCGAGCGCTCGAAGACGGACGTCCGCGCCATGCGAGCAGCCACCATGCGCTCCAGCTCGTCCGGCGAGTAGGCCGGACGCCAGGTGCGAAGCAGCGCCCGCGCGTACTCCTCCGTCTGCAACAGCCCATGGATGTTGTGGTTGCTGTACAGCAGCATCTCCACGGACCGCTCCTCCAGCTCGGCCAGTTGCCGCACCTTCTTCGGATACCGCGCCTTGCGCATATCCTCCATGAAGGCCCTCAGGTGCCCCTGCGCCTTCAGGATCCGGTCCGCCCTGTCCAGGTACTCCGGACGTGGAATACGCGCCCCGCGCTCCATCTTGCGGATCATGTCCTCGCCGTACCCGAAGGTGGCCGCCAGCTCGGACACGCTCACCCCGGCCGCCTCCCGGCAGACCTTGAGCAGGCGACCCACGGCCTGCACCACCGGCTCGATCTCGTCGCCCGGCTCGACATCCCAACCCGCCTCGTCGACACCCTCGTCCACGGCTCCTCCTTCGACGCGTACGCGTACTCGTACAACGCCGAGACAGCCGAGACAGCCGAGACAAAAGCCGGGACAGTGACGGTACGTGCAGGCGTTGTCACTCATCCACGGAAGCAGGTTCCGCCACGCTGAGTGACGTGAATCACGAAATCAGTGGCCCCACGCCCCGACTTGCCGCCCCCGTTCGAAACCTCAGCCTTCAGCTGTCCGCCACGGCTCGCGGCGCCCGTCTCGCCCGGCTGCTGGCTACCGAGCAACTGCGCACGTGGGGGCTGCCGTCGCACCCTGCGGAGCTGATCGTCGCGGAGCTGGCGACCAACGCCGTCACCCACGGCCGCGTACCCGGCCGGGACTTCCGGCTCCTGCTGTACGTCGTCGGCGCCACCCTCCGTATCGAGGTCACCGACACGCGCGGTGACCGGCTCCCGCGCCCCCAACACGCCGCCGACGACGCCGAGTCCGGCCGTGGACTGCTTCTCGTGGACGCCCTCGCCGACCGCTGGGGAGTCGTCCCCGGCCCGCCCCCGCGCAAGACCGTCTGGGCCGAAGTGGCGACCAGGCCCACCGGATCGCGATCCATCTCGCCCCGGTGACTCACGACGCGGCCCAGCGCGTGATCAATGCTTGAGAGGACCTTGGGGGGAAGACCCACCAAACCCAACCCACCCCGCCAGACCTCCCCATCACCGCCCGTCACCCGGAAGAGTGGCGATGGCCAATTGAGCTGGATTTCCGCCCGGTTCGCTGGCATATGCTCGCCACGACCACACCACCGCAGACATGCGACGGCCCCCGGCCGGGACGGCAATCCCGATCGAGGGCCTGACCACCGAGGAAGTCTGGAGCTTCCCGATGGATACCCAGCACCTTAGCGTGCCCTCGTGCGCGCAGCCCCTCAATCCGCGCGGGATCACCCACATCAACACCCCGCACACCAGCCGCTTCACGATCATCGGCAACCATCTCACCCAGCACCGCCGGCTGTCCCTCACCGCGATCGGCCTGGCCTGCCACCTGCAGTCGCTGCGCTCCGGCACCCGCGTCGACATCAAGTCCCTGGCCGCCCACTTCCCCGAGGGCGAGACCCGTATCGCCGCCGCCCTGCGTGAACTGGAAGCCCACGGCTACCTGGCCCGCATCCGCGAGCGCCTTCCCAGCGGCCGCATCGTCACGTACACGGTCTCGTACAACCAGCCCCAGCCCAGCCGGGCCGGTCCCGCCGAGGCGCCCTCCCCGCCGCCTCCGAACGACGTACCCCCGCCGCAGTCTCAACAGCCCGAGCCCGAATTCGAGCCCACGGGCGAAGCCGCACCTGAGACCACCCCCGACACCACAGCCGAGGCCGAACTCGCCCCCACACCCCCACCCGCACCCAAGCCCCCACTCCCCGAACCCCGAACCCCCGACCTGGACCGCCACCGCACCGCCACCGCCCTCCTCGCCAGCCTCCACCACCACGACCCCCGCCTCCTCCTTTCCGAGCGGGCCGTCCGCCAACTCGCCCCAGCCGTCGCCGCCTGGCTCGAGCGCGGTGCCCACCCCGACGCCGTACGCCACACCCTGACCGCGAACCTCCCCCGTGAGCCGCTGCGCCACCCGGCCGCCCTGCTCACCCACCGCCTCACCGAACTGCTGCCGCCGCTGCCTCCTCCGCCCTCCACACCGCCGTCCGGCGGCGGACCCGCCGCCCCTCCTCCGTTCCACAACTGCGAGGGCTGCGAACGCGCGATCCGTACTCCGCACTCGGGGGCTTACTGCCGCGACTGCCGCAACGCCGGCCTTGACGCCAGTGCGGCAGCCTGAACTGTCGGACTTGGCAATGGACTTCGACGGTCAGCGGTGTGATCGGAGCCGGCGCGGCCCACCTGGGAAAGCTCTACGACCGGCCCGCTCCCGTCCTCGGCGCCCGGCAGGCGGCCCTCGTCGTCTTCGCCGCCACGCCGTTGCTCGACCGGCGGGTCGTCGCCAACGGTGAGAGCACGCCCTGCGGCTCGTGCTCATCAACCACCTGGTGGACGGTCTCCTGACAGACAGCGTTCCCACTGCCGAGGAGGGCGCCCCGACCACCGGAGTGGACGTCCCCCAGCGCCGTGACTGGAAAATGGTTCACCGGCTCGCGGCGCCCGGCAGGGAGCCGGCCGCCGGGCCCGGACGACTCCGGAGGCCCGGGCCCACCGCCGCCCGCGACCGGCCGGAGGAACACCGGACGATCGCGGGCGGGGGGGAAGCCGTCAGATGACGCCCTGGGCGAGCATCGCGTCGGCCACCCGCTCGAAGCCGGCGATGTTCGCGCCGGTCACGTAGTCGCCGGGGGCGCCGTAGCGCTCGGCGGTCTCGTGGCAGGTGGTGTGGATGTCACTCATGATGAGGGCCAGCTCCCGCTCCACCTGGGTGGCCGTCCACGCCGTACGGGAGTGGTTCTGCGCCATCTCCAGGGCGCTGACCGCGACCCCGCCCGCGTTCGCCGCCTTGCCGGGGCCGAAGGCCACGCCGGCCTGCTGGAACAGGTGCACGGCCTTGGGCGTCGCCGGCATGTTCGCGCCCTCGGACACGGCCTTCACGCCGTTGCGGATGAGCGTCTCCGCGTCCTTCTCGTCCAGCTCGTTCTCGGTCGCCGAGGGCAGCGCCACGTCGCCCGCGACGTCCCAGACGCGCCCGCCGGGCACGAACCGCGCGGAGGCGCCCCGGCGCTCGGCGTACTCGCTGATCCGGCCGCGCTCGACCTCCTTGACCTGCTTCAGCAGCTCCACGTCGACGCCCTTCTCGTCGACCACGTACCCGCTGGAGTCCGAGCAGGTCAGCGGGTTCGCGCCGAGGGCGGTCAGCTTCTCGATGGTGTAGATCGCGACGTTCCCGGAGCCGGAGACGACCGCCGACTGGCCCTCCAGCTCCTCGCCGCGCTCGCGCAGCATCGCCTCCGCGAAGAGCACGTTGCCGTACCCGGTGGCCTCCGGCCGGATCAGGGACCCGCCCCAGTTCGAGCCCTTGCCGGTGAGCACGCCGGCCTCCCAGCGGTTGGTGATCCGCCGGTACTGGCCGAACAGGTAGCCGATCTCGCGGGTGCCGACGCCGATGTCACCGGCCGGCACGTCGGTGTGCTCGCCGATGTGCCGGTACAGCTCCGTCATGAACGACTGACAGAACCGCATGACCTCCGCGTCGCTGCGGCCGTGCGGGTCGAAGTCGCTGCCGCCCTTGCCGCCGCCGATGCCGAGCCCGGTCAGCGCGTTCTTGAAGATCTGCTCGAAGCCGAGGAACTTGATGACGCCGAGGTTCACGGACGGGTGAAAACGCAGACCGCCCTTGTACGGGCCCAGCGCGCTGTTGAACTCCACCCGGAAACCGCGGTTGACGTGCACGCGGCCGTGGTCGTCCTGCCACGGCACCCGGAAGATGATCTGCCGCTCCGGCTCGCACAACCGCTCCACGAGCCCTGCCTCCGCGTACTCCGGCCGGGTCGCGAGCACCGGCGCCAGCGTCTCCAGTACCTCGTGAGCGGCCTGGTGGAACTCGGGCTGGGCCGGATTGCGGCGCTCGATCTCGGCGAGCAGGGAGGTGAGCTGGGTCTTGGTGTCGGGTCGGGTCGTCACAGGGTCCCCTTCTGGCACGGCTACTACCGGCCTGCAGCCGGTGATGAACGCTCGGCGCCGTTGCCGCGCGCAGGAACTCGGCCGACCCGGGAGTGGGCATCCGGGAAAACGGCCGACCCTTCAGTGTTACCCCTGGATCGATGCACTGGCCAGTGACCCAGCACCTTCGGTCCATGATGTGAGATAAAGATTCCGAAAAATCGGCTGGTACGACCTTTCCCGGGGGCGCTTAGCTAGGCCAGGGGCCAGTGAGGCAGGAACTCGACCGCGAGGTACATGACGACGCCCAGCAGGACGATCCACGGGGCGAATCCTGTACCGGCCGGCCGTCGCTCGACCCGGACCGCGGGGCGCAGATCGTCGTGGAGTGCCATGGCACTCAGCGTGTCGGCTGCCCGGCTGCCCCGGCCGGAGCGGGCGGCACGGCCCATCCAGGGCGGCGCGAACAGACCGGCCAGGGGCTCCGGCGTGTGACGGCCAAAGAACTCCAGCTGTCCGTCGTGCCGCATCTCCACGCGGGTGATCGTCGACCACGGCAGGAGCCGTGTGGACCACAGGCGGCGGATGTACACGCCGTCCTGGTCCGCGGTGACGCGCCACAGTGCGAGCACGGAGATCACCCAGCCCGTGAACAGCGACGACCACACCGCGAAGAGCAGGTCACCCGGCCGCGGATGCGCCAGGCCCGCCCCGGCCGGGTGCTCGGCCAGCGTGACGAACAGGGCGCAGACGACCGCGGCCGCCGCCTTCCCGCGCCACCCGGCCCGCCACACCAGCGGCGCCTGGGGCGCCGTCATCGCCCCGGCGAGCTCCTCGACCCGCTCCCGGCGCTGCTTGCGCGCCTGCCGCCGCCGCTCGGCCCGGACCGCTCTCATCCCCACCCCAGCCCCCTCGTCGTGTGCCACGGCGAGCTTACCGACCGGTCGGTCCTCCCCTCGGCCGAGCCGGGCGGTTGCCCCGGCACGGCCGCGGGGGAAGGGGTGGCGAGCCGCCCTACACCCGCCGGCTCTCCAGTGGGCCGAGGTAGGTGTCCGGCAGGCCGCCCGTGTCGATCAGCAGGCGTTGCAGGACCACCGTCGGGTCGACGGTCCAGAACTTCAGGCGGTGCGCCCCGGCGCGGGTGATCCTGTGCCGGGTCGCGGTGCGGTTCACGTTGTCGGAGGTGTTGCGGGCCCACGCCGTGTTCATCGTGCCGTCGTCCGCGCCCGTGGCCGCGTTGATGTCCACCGTCCGCGGTGCGGCGTCGTCGAAGGAGATCCCGTAGCGCAGTCCGCCGGTCGGCAGGGCCGGGTTCCTCGGGGACACCTCCGCCCACACCGTCACCTCGCCCGCGGAGAGGAGGGTCACCTCGTACTCCAGGCGCGGGGAGCTCACGGCACCAGGGGTGCGGCGAGGGGCCGTCACCGGCCAGGGGGTCATGCCCGAGGTGGTGCGGCCGACGCCGTCCAGGCGGCGCCACTCCCCCACCACGCGGTCGTGGTGCTCCGCGTCGATCGCCACATAGCCGCCCGCCTCGACGAAGCCCTGCGCCAGCCGCGCCGAGGTGTTCTCCGCCGTGCAGGCGACCGTCACCGTCGTACCCGCGCCCGAGATCGTCAGCTTCGCCTCCGCCCGGCCGCCCGGAACCCGGCGCCAGTCCACCCGGACCTCCACCCGCACCTGCTCGTCCACCCGGCCGCGGGCGCGGTCGACCAGCAGCCACGGGGCCGAGGACTGGATCCGGTAGTCGAAGGGCGTGCGGCCGCGGTTGAAGAGTTCCACGTACTGCTGCGGGCGGGTCTGGTACGGGCTGAAGGAGGGCAGCCGCGCCGCGGTCGTCGCCCCTCCCGGCCACCAGCTCCCCGTGTCCTCCGCCCCGTCCACCGAGACGCCGAGCTCGGCGGCGCGCGGCACCTCGATGCGCCGGACCGCGGGGAAGAGGACGTCCGGGATCGCCACGTTGTCGATCTCCGGCTGCTGCCAGCCCGCGTTCGGGCCGTAGCGCTCCACGTCCCCGTAGTCGATGTGCGGCTGGGTCTGGAAGCCCTTCCACTTGCCCCCGGCCACCTCGTGGTTGAAGCGGTCGGCCAGCGCGAAGTCCCGCTTCAGACCCGCTTCCGCCTGCGCCGCGAGGCCGTTGGTGGCCGCCCGGCCCTGCCTGGCGTAGAGGAGGTTCGTGAACTCGGCCTGCCGCAGGTCGTAGAGGTTCGCGGTCGCCTCCACCTCGTAGCCGACCAGTTCGAACCAGGCGTCCCGGGTCCGCGCGGGCAGCTTGCGGGCGACCCGGTCGGCCTTGCGGGCCAGGGCTTTCCACTCCTCGGTGACCCGCTCCAGCTCGCGGTGGGCGAAGTGGTACGGGGTCTGCTGGTCGTCGTAGACGACCTCGCCGTCCCGGAGGGTGATCCGGCGGTTGAGCAGCTCGGGCTTGCGGCGCGCCTGGAGCCGGCCGTACGCGGCCAGGACCTCCGCGATCGGCCCGGAGTCCGCATCCCCGAAGTTCTGGGCGGCGTAGCGGCGTTCCCACTCCTTCAGTCGCTCCTGGGGCCAGCTGTCCGGGTTCCAGGCGTAGTTGAGGAAGAACTCCGTGGGCAGTTCGTTGCCCTTCAGATCACCGACGTTGGTGACCCACAGGCCGTGGTTGCCGTAGGCGTGCGCCTGGTGGAGCTGGTCCCAGAGGTTGGTGAGGTTCGCCGTGTCGACCCACTTGTAGTTGCGGCCGGCGCCGACGTAGTCGAAGTGGTAGTAGAGGCCGTATCCGCCGGCGCGGTCGCGCTCCGCGGGGTCGGGGTGCTTGCGGATGTTGCCCCAGTTGTCGTCGGTGAGGACGACCGTCACGTCGTCCGGGGCGCGCAGACCGCGGTCCCAGTAGCGCTGCACCTCCTTGTAGAGGGTCCACACCTGCGGGGTCTCGGCGGCCGGCCGGCCGGTGATCTCCTCGATGATGCGGCGCTGCTCGGCGATGATCTCCTGCATCAGCTCGATGCCGTCGCCGTCGGGCAGGCTGGTGTCGCCGTTGCCCCGCATGCCCAGGGTGACGACGCCCTCGAAGCCCTCGTCGACCATGCGCCGGATGCCGTCCCGCCAGTACGCCTTGATCGCCTCGGAGTTGCGGACGTACGACCACTCGCCGTTGCCGCCGTAGGGGTCCTTGCCCCCGCCCGCGTGGCGGTTCCACTCCTCGATACCGCGCATCATGGGCGCCTCGTGGGAGGTGCCCATGACGATCCCGTACTCCGATGCCCGCTTGTGGTTCTCCGGGTCGTCCTCCGCGAAGGCGCGCCCCCACACCGCCGGCCAGAGGTAGTTGCCCTTCAGCCGGAGCAGCAGCTCGAAGACCTTGGCGTAGAAGTCGGCGTTGAAGCCGCCGGGCCGGCCGGGGGCCTTGCCCGGTCCGAAGTAGGCGGGTGCCCAGGTGCCCAGGGCCGGGTTCTCGTCGTTGATGAAGACGCCGCGGTACTTCACCACCGGGGTGCCCTGCGTGTGCCGGCCGGGCAGGATCCACACCCGGTTCCGGCGCACCGGCGGCACGTCGTCCCACCAGTACCAGGGCGAGACCCCGATGCCGTACGAGACGTCGTACACCCCGAAGATCGTGCCGCGAGGATCGCTGCCCGCGATGACGAGCGCGCGGTCGACGCCGGGCATCGGGTGGTCGACCACCGCCTGGAGCGAGGTCTCCCAGCGGCCGCGCACCCCGGTGACGTCCAGCTTCCCCGACTTCACCAGGCCGTCGATCAGCGGACTGCGGCCGATCGTTCCCACCAGCACGGCGTCGCGGGCGATGGTCCGGCCCGGTCGTACGCCCGTGACCCGCTGGATGTCGTCGCGCAGATCCCCCGCGGCCCGGACGACTCCGGTGTGGTCGTCGGCACTGACCACGACCGGGGCGCCCACCAGGGAGAACGAGCCCGGTTTCGGCTCACGGGGTGCGAAGGAGACATAGGCACCCGGATCCGTCACCCGCGGGCCGCCGCCCTCGTTCCCGGCCGCCCAGGCGGAAGCCGCCCCACCCACAGCACCCGACGACAGCACCGGCACCGCGGCGAGGCTCGCGCCCAGGACGGCTCTCCGGCTGACGTGCGCAGACATGGCACACCCCTCACACCTGAATTTGGTCAGTGGCATGACAAATGTTGGAGGAGGGGCCTGCGGTGAACCAGGGGTCGCGCACGCCGAATAGTTTCGTAACACCTGAACCCCGCCGCGCCGTTGTGCACCGGGGAGACGAACCCGCGAGCCGGTACGCGAAAGGGCCCGTACGACCGGAGTCGTACGGGCCCTTCCGATGCTCGCGATGGAGCTACCGGGTCGGGGGACCCTTCAGCAAGCCGGTGAGCTTACTTCAGGATCTTGGTGACCTGGCCGGCGCCCACGGTACGGCCACCCTCGCGGATGGCGAACTTCAGGCCCTCTTCCATGGCGATGGGCTGGATGAGCTCCACCTTCATCTCGGTGTTGTCACCCGGCATGACCATCTCGGTGCCCTCGGGGAGGGTCACCACGCCGGTCACGTCCGTCGTGCGGAAGTAGAACTGCGGACGGTAGTTGTTGAAGAACGGCGTGTGGCGGCCACCCTCGTCCTTGGAGAGGATGTAGGCCTGGGCCTCGAAGTCGGTGTGCGGCGTGACCGAACCCGGCTTGATGATGACCTGGCCGCGCTCGACATCCTCGCGCTTGATGCCACGGAGCAGCAGACCGACGTTCTCACCGGCCTGGCCCTCGTCGAGCAGCTTGCGGAACATCTCGATGCCGGTGACCGTGGTGGTGGTCTTCTCCGTCTTGATGCCGATGATGTCGACGGTCTCGTTGACCTTGAGGACACCACGCTCGATGCGGCCGGTGACGACCGTACCGCGACCGGTGATGGTGAAGACGTCCTCGATCGGCATCAGGAACGGCTTGTCGACGTCGCGCTCCGGCGCCGGGATCGCCTCGTCGACGGCGTTCATCAGGGAGAGGACGGAGTCCACCCACTGCTTCTCGCCCTCGAGGGCCTTCAGCGCGGAGACCTTGACGACGGGGACGTCGTCGCCCGGGAACTCGTACTCGGTGAGGAGCTCACGGACCTCGAGCTCGACGAGCTCCAGGATCTCCTCGTCGTCCACCATGTCGGCCTTGTTCAGGGCGACGACGATGTACGGCACGCCGACCTGGCGGGCCAGGAGCACGTGCTCCTTGGTCTGCGGCATCGGGCCGTCGGTCGCGGCGACCACCAGGATCGCGCCGTCCATCTGGGCGGCACCGGTGATCATGTTCTTGATGTAGTCCGCGTGACCGGGGCAGTCGACGTGGGCGTAGTGACGCGCCTCGGTCTGGTACTCGACGTGCGAGATGGAGATCGTGATACCACGCTGGCGCTCTTCGGGCGCCTTGTCGATGTTGTCGAACGGGGTGGCCTCGTTCAGCTCCGGGTACGCGTCGTGCAGCACCTTGGTAATGGCGGCCGTGAGGGTCGTCTTACCGTGGTCGATGTGACCGATGGTGCCGATGTTGACGTGCGGCTTAGTCCGCTCGAACTTCGCCTTCGCCACTGGGTTCCTCCTGTGGAGTGGTTCTGTACGCCTTACTCATCGGCGCCAGGTGATCTTTGCTGGATGGCCCGGAGCTCCGGGGCATTCCTCCGGGTGTGCGGCGAATGGCCGCGAATCCGTGGAATGCCCCGAGAGGCTCCGGAGTCAAGCCTAAAGGCTGGAACTCGGGTGAGTTACTCGCCCTTGGCCTTCGCGATGATCTCCTCGGCGACGTTCCGCGGAACCTCGGCGTAGGAGTCGAACTGCATCGAGTAGCTTGCGCGACCCGACGTCTTGCTGCGGAGGTCGCCGACGTAGCCGAACATCTCCGAGAGGGGCACGAGGCCCTTCACGACACGGGCACCCGCCCGCTCCTCCATGGCCTGGATCTGGCCACGGCGGGAGTTGATGTCGCCGATGACCTCACCCATGTAGTCCTCGGGCGTGGTGACCTCGACGGCCATCATCGGCTCGAGCAGCACGGGGCTGGCCTTGCGCGCGGCCTCCTTGAAGGCCTGCGAACCGGCGATCTTGAACGCGAGTTCGGAGGAGTCGACCTCGTGGTAGCCACCGTCGAGAAGCGTGACGCGGACGCCCGTCATCTCGTAGCCGGCCAGGATGCCGAACTGCATCGCTTCCTGGGCACCGGCGTCGACCGAGGGGATGTACTCCTTCGGAACGCGACCACCGGTGACCTTGTTCACGAACTCGTACGAGGCGTCGCCGCCCTCGATCGGCTCGATCGCGATCTGCACCTTGGCGAACTGGCCGGTACCACCAGTCTGCTTCTTGTGCGTGTAGTCGACCCGCTCGACCGCCTTGCGGATGGTCTCGCGGTAGGCGACCTGCGGCTTGCCGACGTTGGCCTCGACCTTGAACTCACGGCGCATGCGGTCGACCAGCACCTCGAGGTGCAGCTCGCCCATACCGCCGATGATGGTCTGGCCGGTCTCCTCGTCGGAGTGGACCTGGAAGGACGGGTCCTCCTCGGCCAGGCGCTGGATCGCGACGCCCAGCTTCTCCTGGTCGCCCTTCGACTTGGGCTCGATGGCGACCTGGATGACCGGCGCCGGGAAGTCCATGGACTCCAGGATGACCGGGGCCTTGTCGTCGGACAGCGTCTCACCGGTGGTGGTCTGCTTCAGACCCATGACGGCGACGATGTCACCGGCGCCCACCGACGGGATCTCCTCACGCTTGTTGGCGTGCATGCGGTAGATCTTGCCGATGCGCTCCTTCTTGCCCTTGACGGAGTTCAGCACGGCGGTGCCGGACTCCAGGCGGCCCGAGTAGACCCGGACGAAGGTGAGCTTGCCCAGGTGCGGGTCGCTCATGATCTTGAACGCGAGCGCGGCCAGCGGCTCGTCCTCGGACGGCTTGCGCTTGATGACCTCTTCCGCGTTGCCCACGGCGTGGCCCTCGATGGCCTCGACGTCGAGCGGCGTGGGGAGGTAGCGCACGACCGCGTCGAGCAGGGGCTGAACGCCCTTGTTCTTGAACGCGGTGCCACAGAACACCGGGGTGATCGTGGTCTCGGAGGCCTTGCCGGACGCGATGGTGATACGACGGATCGCGGCGTGCAGCTGCTCCTCGGTGGGCTCGTTGCCCTCCAGGTACAGCTCCATGATCTCTTCGTCGTTCTCCGCGACGGCCTCGATCAGCTTGCCGTGCCACTCCTCGGCGGCCTCGGTGTGCGTGGCCGGGATGTCGACGACGTCGTACATCTCGCCCTTGGCGGCCTCGGCGGACCACACGAGCGCCTTCATGCGGACCAGGTCCACAACGCCCTTGAAGTCGGCCTCGGCACCGATCGGCAGCTGCATGACCAGCGGCTGCGCGCCCAGGCGGTCCTTGATCATGTCGACGCAGCGGTGGAACTCGGCACCGGTGCGGTCGAGCTTGTTCACGAAGCAGATGCGGGGAACGCCGTAGCGGTCCGCCTGACGCCACACCGTCTCGGACTGGGGCTCGACACCGGCGACGCCGTCGAACACCGTCACGGCACCGTCGAGCACACGCAGGGAGCGCTCCACCTCGACGGTGAAGTCGACGTGACCCGGCGTGTCGATGATGTTGATCGTGTGGTCGACGTTGTCCAGCGGCCAGTGACAGGTGGTGGCAGCAGAGGTGATCGTGATGCCACGCTCCTGCTCCTGCTCCATCCAGTCCATCGTGGCGGAACCCTCGTGGGTCTCACCGATCTTGTAGGACACACCGGTGTAGAACAGGATCCGCTCGGTGGTGGTCGTCTTGCCCGCGTCGATGTGGGCCATGATCCCGATGTTGCGGACATGGGCCAGGTCAAGTGAAGTGGTAGCCATAAGGCTTCAGTCTTCTCTCGGTTCTCGATGGGGTAGCGACTACCAGCGGTAGTGCGCGAAGGCCTTGTTGGACTCGGCCATCTTGTGCGTGTCCTCGCGCTTCTTCACCGCGGCACCGAGGCCGTTGGAGGCGTCGAGGAGCTCGTTGAGCAGACGCTCGGTCATGGTCTTCTCGCGACGGGCGCGGGAGTAACCGACCAGCCAGCGCAGCGCCAGGGTGTTGGCACGACCGGGCTTGACCTCGATCGGAACCTGGTAGGTGGCGCCACCGACACGACGGGACTTGACCTCGAGGGTCGGCTTGATGTTCTCAAGCGCGCGCTTCAGCGTGATGATCGGGTCGTTGCCCGTCTTCTCACGCAGACCCTCCATGGCACCGTAGACGATGCGCTCGGCGGTGGAGCGCTTGCCGTTCAGCAGCACCTTGTTGATCAGCGAGGTCACCAGAGGAGAGCCGTAGACCGGGTCGATGATGACCGGGCGCTTCGGGGCGGGGCCCTTACGAGGCATTCTTACTTCTCCTTCTTGGCGCCGTAACGGCTGCGAGCCTGCTTGCGGTTCTTGACACCCTGGGTGTCGAGCGAACCGCGGATGATCTTGTAGCGAACACCCGGCAGGTCCTTCACACGGCCGCCGCGCACGAGCACGATGGAGTGCTCCTGCAGGTTGTGTCCCTCACCCGGAATGTAAGCCGTGACCTCGATGCCGCTGGTCAGACGCACACGCGCGACCTTACGGAGGGCCGAGTTCGGCTTCTTCGGAGTGGTCGTGAACACACGCGTGCAGACGCCACGACGCTGGGGCGAACCCTCGAGTGCGGGCGTCTTGTTCTTCTCGACCTTGTCCTGCCGGCCCTTGCGGACCAGCTGCTGGATCGTAGGCACTACTTCTCCGGTTTCTGTGTGCCGATGGGTACAGCTAACCTGGAACACCGCCGACCCACGCGGTCGGGAGTGTCGAATCCCGCTGACTCCCACCGCAAGGCAGAAAGAGGCGCAGATCACGGTGGCCGTCAACGACTCCCGGTGCGGTTTGAAGGCACGCACGAAAGCCAGGGCACACCCCAGGCACAAGGTCTGAGCGTACCTACCTCATTCGCTGTGGTCAAAACAAATGGGCCCCGCCCGCCGCGCCCCGTGCGGCTTGTCAAGTCCGGGACCCTCGGGCGATCTCCGAATTCACGGAATGTGATCTTCGAACAGCGGAATGCCCGCGTCATCCCGACCCCGCGATCCCGGCGATGACGAGCAGGGTCAGGACCACCGCCCAGCCCGCGACGGACAGCCAGCCCAGGACCAGCCCGGCCAGCGCGAGGCCGTCACCGCCCTCCCCGGTGCGGCGCATCTCCGCGCGGGCGGCGTGTCCCAGGACCACCGCCGGCAGGCCCGTCACACCGGCCGTCATCAGCGTGAGCACCCCGCAGACCAGGGAGCCGACGGCCTTGCCGTTGGTGGGCGGCGGCACCGGCAGGAACGTGGACGGCGCGATCGGGGCCACCCCGGAGGTGAGCGGCACCGGCCCCTGCGGCAGGTCCGCGACCAGCAGCGCCAGCTCCCCGACCGTACGCGCCTGGTACGCCCGTGCGATGCGCTGGTCGAGTTCCCGTTCGTCCAGGCGGCCCTCGCCGAATCCCGCCCTGAGCACGTCCACGGCCCGCTCGCGGTCGGCGTGGGAGGCCAGCATCGACGGGCTGCCCGCGCCCTGCCACGGCTGCGGGACCCCCTGTCCCCGCTGCCAGGGCTGCATCGGCTGCATCGGCTGCCATGACGGGTACGACGGCTGGTACGACACTGGGACCTCCCCCGGACCGCGCGTGTCCTTCCATCATGCGCCAAAGGGGGCCATCTCGTTACGGGACGGCGCGCCCGTTCGGGGACTGAACGAAGTCCTTCGGACATCCATGGCTGAATCGCGCCCTTCCATGCCACACCGCCGTGTGCTTTCAGTACGTTGATCCGTCCGCTGCGGGCGGAAAAAGGAATCGGGGGATGGGCATGGCGACGACATGGACGGCGACGAACTCGCCGGACGACGGGGGCCTGGACGACCGGGTGCCGTTCCTGGCGCGGCTGGAGACGGAGGAGCGGTCGGCACTGCTGTCGCTCGGCCACGAGCTGACGTTCAGTCCGCGCGTGGTGCTGCTCCACCAGAACGAGCCCTCCTCCTACGTCCTCTTCCTCGTGCACGGCTGGACGAAGGTCACCGCGTCGGCCGCCAACGGCTACGAGGCGCTGCTCGCGCTGCGCGGGCCGGGCGACGTCATCGGCGAGTCGGCAGCGCTGACCGGCCGGACCCGCTCGGCCACGGTGACCGCGCTGGAACAGGTGCGGGCCGTGGCCGTCCAGCGCGAGCGTTTCACGGAGTTCCTCGTCGGCTCTCCCGCCGTCTCCTTCGCGCTGCTCGCCCTGGCCTCCGACCGCACCCGCACCGCCGACCGACGCCGTCTGGAATTCGCGTCCATGACCGTCAAGGAGCGGTTCACGACCCTGCTGCTCGACCTCGCCCGCACCCACGGGCGCCGTACCGAAGAGGGCGTCGAGCTCTCGGTACCGCTGAGCAAACAGGAACTCGCGGGCTCGGTGGGCGCCTCACGCGAGGCGGTACAGCGGCTGCTGAAGGAGCTGCGGGAGCGGGACGTGGTCCGCACCGGCCGCCGGGCACTGGTGATCGTACGGCCGGACGTGCTGCGCAGGATCGCGCGGGCGCAGACACCGAAGTAGGGGCCGCGCGGGCCGGGGCGGCTTCTGTGCACACGGTCACAGTCCGAGTGGGTCATCGGTCCTCACGTCCCTCCGGTACCTCGCGCCACCCTTCTGACGTCGGCGCGACCCGAGCCGGTACGGCGATCACCGAGAGGCGACCATGAACGACCCCGTGGGCCGGACGATGCTCCTGCTCGACATCGAGAGGTACAGCGACCGCGACGACGTGGAGCAGGCGTATCTGCGACGCGTTCTCTACAACATCGCCGACCGGGCCCTCGAGCACGCCGGTATCGACGAGACGCGGCGCCTGCGGGCCGACCGGGGCGACTCCGTCATGGAGCTGATCGACGCGAGCGCCTCCGTGACGGCACTGCTGCGGGCCCTGCTCACCGAGGTGCCGGCCCAGTTGCACGGGTACAACCGGCTGGCGTCGAGTTCGGCCCAGATCCGGCTCAGGGGCGTGGTCGCCACCGGGTACGTGGCCGTCGACGAACACGACGGCTGGGTCGGCTCCGACCTGAACCACGCCTGCCGGCTGCTCGACGCGCCGCTGCTGCGCGCCGCCCTGCGGGAGCGGCCCGACGGTTTCGCGCTGTGCGTGTCGGAGGGCGTGCACACCGGGATCGTGCGCCACGACCACCACGGCATCCCGGCCGACGACTTCCACGCGGTGACCTTGACCAGCAAGAACGGACCGCTGCGTGCCTGGCTCCACGGGCCCGTACCGCGCGGCGCCGCAGACCACGGTGACACGGGGGCGGGGGCGACCCCGGTGCCGGGAACGTCGGGGGACGTCCCAGGCCCGGGGTCGCCCCCCGAGAACCCGCCCACCCAGCCGCAACCACCTGAGAGCTCGCCCACACCCGAGACACCGGCACCCGACGCGCCCTCGGCCGAGACACCCGCCTTCAGCCCATCCGCAGCCGCGGCGCCCGCGCCGGGGGTGGCGGGCGCGCAGCCTGCCGGCGGCGGTGCCGTGTTCAACTTCGGCAGCGGCTCGCCGCGCTTCGGCGGAAGTCTCGTGGCCGGTGACCAGCACGGAGTGTCGGGTGGGCAGGTCACCGGGGACGTGCGCCTCGGGGGGACGACGGCGGGTGATGAGTCGTGACGGCCGCACCGGCAGTCGAGCCCGCCTCCGGCGACGGTTCGTCCGGCGCCGCTCCGCCCCGGCAGTCCCCGCCCAGCCCGTCCCCGCCCGGACGGCCGGCGTCCGTTGACGACCCGCTGTCCGACGCCGGCATGGAGCCGGAGGCGGAGGGCACCCAGGAGGCCCGGGCCGCCCAGCGGGAGCTGTTCGCGCACACCCCGGGCTTCTTCCTCGGCGACGAGAGCCGCTTCGGCGGGAGCCTGGTCGGCGGTGCCCAACACGGCGTGTCCGGCGGGCAGGTCACCGGGGACGTCTACCTGGGCGGCCGGACCGAGATCCACCTCGGCACCCCGGGCGCCGCCCCCGACGCCTTCGGCGAGATACCCCGCGCGCGGATCGAGGAGCTCGCGACCGTCTTCGCCGAAGGCCCCGGCTTCACCACCGCGCTGAAACGGTTGCGCGAAGAGCGGGTGCTGGTCCTGCGCGGCGCCCACGCCACCGGCCGCCACGCCGCCGCCCTGATGCTGCTGCACCGCCTGGGCGTCCCGGCCGTCCACGCGCTGAGCCCCGAGACCACGCCCGCCGCCCTGAGCGGCCGACTCACCCAGCCCGGCGGCTACGTCCTGCGCGACCTGCCCCTCAGCCGCAACCGGCCGCTGCGCGACACCCACCTGTTCGCGGTCCGGGACCAGCTCGTCAAAGCCGACGGCCACCTCGTCATCACCGTCGAGAACTCGCCCCACCTGCCCGGCGTCACCCCCTGCGCGTGGACGCCGCCGCCCGCCGAGGACGTCGTACGGGCCCTGCTGGACCGGCGCAGGCCCGCTGACACCGACGCCCTGCTCGCGCTCCCGCCGGTGGTCGAGTTCCTCACCGGCGCCGACCGCCATCCGGCCGAGGCCGCCGCGTTCGCCGAGGCACTGGCGGCGTACGACGGCAGTCCGCGGGCGCTCGCACGGCTGGCGGACTTCGGACGGGCCGCCGTGGACAAGCAGTGCCGGGACTGGCTCGGCGATCCGGAGACCGGCCTGCGCGACAAGGCCTTCCTCATCGCCCTGGCCGTCTTCGACCAAGCGCCGTACGTCCTCGCCGCCGAGCTCGCCGACAAGCTGTTCGTGCAGTTCGAACGCTTGCAGCACCCCGACCGGCCGCCGACCATCCCGGTGTTCGGACCGGCAGCCGAGGACCGCCTCGCCCTCGCCAGGGCAGACGGGGAGGTGCGGCAGGAGCAGACCGAGTGGGGCCCGGTTACGCAGTTCATGGCCGCCTTCCGCGACGAGCGCACCGCCCAGGTACTGCTCACCGAGGTGTGGACCAGCCACCCCTCGGCCCGCCCGGCCCTGGTCGAATGGCTGCGGCAGCTCGCCCGCGACGGCCGCCCCCTGGTCCGCACCCGCGCCGCCGCGGCCGCCGCGCTGCTCGCCGCCGCCGATCTGCCCTCCACGACGGCGCTGCTCGTCGACGGCTGGGCCACCGCGCGTTCCGTCGGCCCGCGCGTCACCGCCGCCAACACCCTCACGCTGGCCCAGCTCCTCGGCCAGCCGGTCGTTCTGCGGCTGCTCACCCAGTGGTGCAACGACGGCCAGTGGGGGCGGCGGTGGACCGCCATCCGCGCCCTCGGTCTGCTCGCTCCGCTCCGCCCCGACCTGGCCGGGCCGGCCCTCGACGCACTGGCCTCCCGGGCCCGGGTCGACGCCAGCGGCCAGGCCGAGCGGGACAACCTCACCGAGTCCGCCGCCCTGCTGCTGTCCGCCGGCCACCGCCGGGGCGAGGTGCTCGCCGAGTTCGTACGGCTGCTGTACCGGGACACCCCCGCGGTCCGTGGCCTCGCGCTGGCCGCCTTCGTCCTCGCCTGCGACAACAAGGAGGACGGCGCGCTCGTCGGCTGGTACGCCGAGAGCGGCATGTACCAGGCGGACGCGGCCCGCGACCTCGCCACCCTGTGGCGCACGGCCCTCAACGACCCAGCCCAGACCCGCGACGCGCTGAACGCCCTGCAGACCTGGGTGCACGTTGCAGCCCGCCGCACCGACGCGGCGCGCGCCCTGGAGCTGCTGCTGCCCGCGCTGGTCGTCACCGGGGAGGACCGCAAACGACTCGACCACGAACTGCGCATCATGCGCGCCGAGGACGGCAGCCCGCACCCGCCGTTGGCCGAGCACCTGCTCACGGTGCTGCGTCCGACGCCTGCCCCGCACTGAAGGACCACAGCAAGAAGAGGAGCTGAACCATGGCGGACTTCCGCCGGCCGCCGGAGTGGACGCAGAACGCCGACCGGCACACCGCGCTCGTCGACCCGGTGCTCACCGTGCGTCCCATCTCGCGGTTCGACTACACCGCCCGCCGGCAGGTCGGCGCGATCGACCACGCCCTGGTCTTCGTCACCGCGAGCGGCTCGTACGACGTCTTCCTGCCGCCGCGTCGCCCGAGCCGCGCCGAGGCGGCGACCCGCCGCTACACCTCCGTCTACGAGGTGGACATGGGCAGCCACCCCGTCCGTCTGGAACTCGAACTGCCCAGCGACGACGACGCGTTCTCCTTCGGAGCGACCGCCGACCTCACCTGGCGGGTGGCGGACCCGGTCGCCTTCGTGGCGAGCGGCGAACGGGACGTGCCGACCCGGCTCACCCGCGAACTCCAGCAGGCGGCACGCCCGGTCACCCGGCGCTTCCCCATCGAGGACAGCCCCGCCGCCGAACTGGCCGTGCAGCGGGCCGTCGAGGAGGAAACGTCCTTCGCCGCGGGCACCGGTCTGAACGTGTCGTGCGTGGTGCGGCTGCGGCTGGACGACGAAGCCATCGCCCACCGCCGGCGCAAGCGCACCCTGCGGTACGAGTCCGACATGCTCGACCCCGAGCACGAGTACCGGATGCGGCAGGCGCAGCTACAGCACCAACTGGAGGTCCTGCGCGAGCAGCAGTCCCAGGAACTCGTCGCGCAGAAGATCGCCTTCTACCAATACTGGCTCCAGCACGGCGGCGTCGGCGCCTGGGCACTGCACCTGGCGGCCCACCCCGAGGACACCCGGATGGTCGTCGGCACCCTGCAGAAGGACCAGCTCGGCGCCATCCGCAAGGAGCTCGAACTGATCGCCGGGGACACCCTGGAGGACTACCAGAAGGCCGAGTCGGCGCGCACCGTCCTGAGTTCCGTCGACGACCTCATGCGCGAGCAGGCCGCGCCGCCCCAGGCCCTGCCCCCGGGCGCGCCCCCGCCACAGCCGTACGGGACACCGCAGCCCTACGTCCCGGGCCCACCGCCCACCCAACCACCGTCACCGTACGGCGCGCCCGGGACCACCGCGGCACCGTACGGCGCGCCCGGGACCACCGCGGCACCGTACGGCGCGCCCGGTACCACTCCGGCGCCTTACGGGCAGCCGCCGTCGGGACAGCCCACGCCCGGCCCGCCGGCGTACGGGCAGCCGCCCTACGGCCAGGCGTTCCCCGCCTCCGCGACGCCTCCCCCGCCGCCGGCGCCGCCCGTTCCTCCGCTGACGCTCGTCTCCGACGGGCCCGCGCCGGCCGTACCGCCCGCGCCCGGCACCGCCCAGGAAGAGCCCCGCGAGGTGGGATCGGCATGAGCTCCCCCGACACCACGGCGCCCCCGGCCGCCCCCGCCGTCTCGGCCGACCACGCGGCACAAAGGCTGCTCGCCGAGCTGCGCGACGAGATCGCGCGGGCCGACACCAAGGCCTCGGTCCTGGTGGCGGCGCTGGGCATGACGGCAGGAGTGTTCACCGGGCTGGTCGCGGGCAAGGACTGGTCGCCGAGCAGCCTCTCCGGTCCGGGGACCGCCCTGTGGTGGGCGGGGACGGCGGCGCTGGCCCTGTCGCTGGTCGCGCTGGTGCTCGCAGTGCTGCCCCGCTTCCGCTCCGGGTCGTGGGCGCAGGGGCGGCCCCTGTGCTACTTCGGCGACATCCAGCAGGCGGTACGGGAAGGCCGGCTGGCCGAGGCGCTCGCCGACACCGAGCGGGACCCGGCCGCCGCCGTGCTGGCCGCGCTCAGCGACAGGAGCCGGATCGCCACGTCCAAGCACCGCTGGATCCGCACCGGACTGATCTCCTTCTGCGTCGGCGCCCTGCTCCTGCCCACCGCCACGCTCGTCGGCTGACCTCCCCCTACTCGAAGGAGCCCCGCTCATGTCCCGGCCGCCGGACCCCGCCCTACCACCGCAGTACCCCGAGCCGTCCTCACCCGAGGCCGCGGTGCCGCCGCCCGCCTACCCAGCGCCGGCCACCACCCCGCCGCCGTATCCGGGCGAGCCCCCATACCCCGCGGCCGCGCCGCAGTACCCGGGCGAGCCCCCATACCCCGCAGCCGCGCCGCAGTACCCGGGCGAGCCCCCATACCCCGCAGCCGCGCCGCAGTACCCGACCGCCCCTCCGGTCCGGCCCGCCGCACCCCCGGTGTACCCGACTGCCACACCCCCGGTGTACCCAGCCGCCGCCCCCACGGTCCATGCGAGCGCCGCCGCACCCCCGTACCCGGGCGCACCCCCGGCGTACCCGGCCGGCCCGCCGACGCCCCCGCACCAGCCGCCTCCCACCGGACATCCGCCCCAGCACCCGGGCCACGGCCCCACCCCGGGCTCGGCCCACCTGGGGCAGATCCCCGCCCAACCACCGCCGTACCCCGCCCCCGGCCATCCCCCGCCGCCCCCGCAGACCGCCGCGGTACCGCCCCAGCAGTGGTACGTCCCCGAACCCGCCCCCGACGACCTCGACTACCGGCACCGCGGCGCTCGCCTGCACGTGGCCGAGCACCAGCGTGGGACCGACGCGACGGCAGTCGGGCGGCTCGCGGTGCAGTTGCCGGGGGCCCTGGTGAGCCTGGCGCTGGTCAGTTCCCTCGCCCTGGGCATGTTCGGGAACGTCGTGGGAACGCTGGCGATCCTGGCCTGGGTCGCCTCCGGCCTGCTCGTCTTCCACCGGCCGACCGAGCGGGCGTTCGCCCGGCACGTGCTCAAGCTCCGCCCGCCCACGCCGGAGGAACGGGCCCGCCTGGAGCCGATCTGGAACGAGGTGACCGCCCGAGCGGGCATCGAACCGGGCACGTACGAACTGATGGTGGAGAACAGCGGCGAGCTGAACGCGGTGGCGGTGGCCGGTCATGTCGTCGGCATCACGACCTACTCCCTCGCCCGGATCCCGACCAGCAACTTGGCCGCCGTACTCGCGCACGAGCTGGGTCACCACACCGGCGGTCACGCCTGGGCCGGTCTGCTCGGCTATTGGTACTCCCTGCCCGGCCGGATCGCCTGGGCGGTGACCCGGGGACTGGCCCGGCTCGCGATCGCGGTCGCCAGCGTCTTCTCCATCGCGGCGACCGGGTTCCTGATCCTCTTCATGGCGATGGCGGTGGCCGCCGCGTTCCTCACCGCCTGGTTCATCGCGATCCCACTGGTGCTCGCCCCCTACCTGCTGGCCTACGCGGGCCGGCGCGGCGAGCTGCGTGCGGACCAGCAGGCCGCCGAGCTGGGCTTCGCCCGGCAACTGGCCGAGGTCCTCCACCACTTCCAGGCCGAGGAGGCGGCGGCGAAGGCGGCCCTGGTCGCTCGGGGTCAGAAGCTCAAGGAGCCCGGCACCCTGGCCCGGCTCCTGTCCAGCCACCCGGACCACCACACCCGGCTGTGCGCCCTGCAGCCCTATCTGGGCCTGCGTCGCTGACGCCGGGACACGCCGAAGGGCGGCCACCCCGCAGTGGGAGTGGCCGCCCTTCAAGCTGCTCGCTTACTGGTTGTACGGACCGTAGTCGTAGTCCTCCAGCGGAACGGCCTGGCCGGAGCCGGAGCCGAACGGCGAGTAGTCGATGTCGTCGTAGCCGACGGCCGAGTACATCGCGGCCTTGGCCTCCTCGGTCGGCTCGACCCGGATGTTGCGGTAGCGGGACAGACCCGTACCGGCCGGGATGAGCTTACCGATGATGACGTTCTCCTTGAGGCCGATCAGGGAGTCGGACTTGGCGTTGATCGCCGCGTCCGTCAGGACCCTGGTCGTCTCCTGGAAGGACGCCGCCGACAGCCACGACTCGGTCGCCAGCGAGGCCTTGGTGATACCCATGAGCTGCGGACGACCGGAGGCCGGGTGACCGCCCTCCTGGACCACGCGACGGTTCTCGTGCTCGAACTTCGAGCGCTCGACCAGCTCGCCGGGCAGCAGCTCGGCGTCGCCGGACTCGATGATCGTCACGCGGCGGAGCATCTGCCGGATGATGATCTCGATGTGCTTGTCGTGGATCGACACACCCTGCGAGTTGTAGACCTTCTGGACCTCGCCGACCAGGTGGACCTGGACGGCCCGCTGACCCAGGATGCGCAGCACGTCGTGCGGGTTGGTGGCACCCACGGTGAGCTTCTGGCCCACCTCGACGTGGTCGCCCTCGCCGACCAGCAGACGGGCACGCTTCGAGATCGGGAACGCCGTCTCGTCGCTGCCGTCGTCCGGGGTGATGACGATCTTCTTGGTCTTCTCGGTCTCCTCGATCCGGACGCGTCCGGCCGCCTCGGAGATCGGGGCGACACCCTTCGGCGTACGGGCCTCGAAGAGCTCGACGACACGCGGCAGACCCTGGGTGATGTCGTCACCGGCCACACCACCGGTGTGGAAGGTACGCATCGTCAGCTGGGTGCCGGGCTCACCGATGGACTGGGCGGCGATGATGCCGACCGCCTCACCGATGTCGACCAGCTTGCCGGTGGCGAGCGAGCGGCCGTAGCACATGGCGCAGGTGCCCACCGCGGACTCGCAGGTCAGGACCGAGCGGGTCTTGACCTCGGAGACACCGCGGGAGACGAGCTCCTCGATGAGCACGTCGCCCAGGTCGGTGCCGGCCGGGGCCAGCACCTGGCCGTCGACCACGATGTCCTCGGCGAGGCAGCGCGCGTACACGGACGTCTCGACGTTGTCCGCCTTGCGCAGCACGCCGTCCGCGCCCCGCTCCGCGATGTGCAGCTTGAGGCCGCGCTCGGTGCCGCAGTCCTCCTCGCGGATGATGACGTCCTGGGAGACGTCGACCAGACGACGGGTGAGGTAACCGGAGTCGGCGGTACGCAGGGCGGTGTCGGCCAGACCCTTACGGGCACCGTGCGTGGAGATGAAGTACTCCAGCACGGACAGACCCTCACGGAACGACGCCTTGATGGGCCGCGGGATGGTCTCGTTCTTGGCGTTCGACACCAGACCGCGCATACCGGCGATCTGACGCATCTGCATCATGTTTCCTCGGGCGCCCGAGGAAACCATCATGAAGATCGGGTTGGTCTTCGGGAAGTTGTCGTTCATCGCCTCGGCGACCTCGTTGGTCGCCTTGGTCCAGATCGCGATGAGCTCCTGGGTGCGCTCGTCCTTGGTGATCAGACCGCGCTCGTACTGCTTCTGGACCTTCTCGTCCTGCGCCTCGTAGCCCTTGACGATCTCCTTCTTCGCCTCGGGAACGACGACGTCGGAGATGGCGACGGTGACACCGGAGCGGGTGGCCCAGTAGAAGCCGGACGACTTCAGGTTGTCGAGCGTGGCCGCCACGATGACCTTGGGGTAGCGCTCGGCGAGGTCGTTGACGATCTCGGAGAGCTGCTTCTTGCCCACCTCGTAGTCGACGAACGGGTAGTCCTCGGGCAGCAGCTCGTTGAAGAGCGCGCGGCCCAGGGTCGTCTTCAGGCGGAAGGAGTCACCCTGCTGCCACTCCGGCTCGCCCTCCTCGCGGGCCGGCGGGGTCCAGCCGCGCGGCGGGATGGTGCCCACCGGGAAGCGGACGTCCACCCGCGACTGGAGCGAGAGCTCGCCGGCGTCGAACGCCATGATCGCCTCGGCGACCGACGCGAAGGAGCGGTCCTCGCCCTTGGCCTCGCGGCCCTCGGCGTCGGTGGTGAGGAAGTACAGACCGAGGACCATGTCCTGGGTCGGCATCGTCACCGGACGGCCGTCGGCCGGCTTGAGGATGTTGTTCGAGGACAGCATCAGGATGCGGGCCTCGGCCTGCGCCTCCGCGGACAGCGGCAGGTGCACGGCCATCTGGTCACCGTCGAAGTCCGCGTTGAACGCGGTGCACACGAGCGGGTGGATCTGGATGGCCTTGCCCTCGACCAGCTGCGGCTCGAAGGCCTGGATGCCGAGGCGGTGCAGGGTGGGCGCGCGGTTCAGCAGAACCGGGTGCTCCGCGATGACCTCTTCCAGCACGTCGTACACGACCGTGCGGCCGCGCTCGACCATGCGCTTGGCCGACTTGATGTTCTGCGCGTGGTTCAGGTCGACCAGGCGCTTCATCACGAACGGCTTGAAGAGCTCCAGCGCCATCGCCTTCGGCAGACCGCACTGGTGCAGCTTGAGCTGCGGGCCGACGACGATCACGGAACGGGCCGAGTAGTCGACGCGCTTGCCGAGCAGGTTCTGACGGAAGCGGCCCTGCTTGCCCTTGAGCATGTCGGACAGCGACTTCAGCGGACGGTTGCCGGGGCCCGTGACCGGGCGGCCGCGGCGGCCGTTGTCGAAGAGCGCGTCGACGGCCTCCTGGAGCATGCGCTTCTCGTTGTTCACGATGATCTCGGGCGCGCCGAGGTCGAGAAGCCGCTTCAGGCGGTTGTTGCGGTTGATGACACGGCGGTACAGGTCGTTCAGGTCGGAGGTCGCGAAGCGGCCACCGTCCAGCTGCACCATCGGACGCAGGTCCGGCGGGATGACCGGCACGCAGTCCAGGACCATGCCCTTGGGGCTGTTGGACGTCTGCAGGAACGCGGAGACGACCTTCAGGCGCTTCAGGGCACGGGTCTTCTTCTGGCCCTTGCCGGTGCGGATGATCTCGCGGAGCTTCTCGGCCTCTTCTTCGAGGTCGAAGGACTCCAG
Organism: Streptomyces sp. NPDC087787; assembly: GCF_044743035.1. NCBI lineage: Bacteria > Bacillati > Actinomycetota > Actinomycetes > Kitasatosporales > Streptomycetaceae > Streptomyces > Streptomyces sp. NPDC087787. Next base: position 197,955 of record NZ_JBIUVQ010000015.1, on the reverse strand, counting down.
GCGCTTCTGCAGCGCCGCGGCACCCATCGAGCCGTCGAAGTACGTGCCGAACCGGTCGCGCAGCTCGCGGTAGAGCAGCTCGTCGCCCTCGAGGTCCTGGACCTTGAGGTTCTTGAACCGGGTCCACACCTCGTCGAGGCGGTCGATCTCGCGCTGCGCGCGGTCGCGCAGCTGCTTCATCTCACGCTCGGCACCCTCGCGCACCTTGCGGCGCACGTCGGCCTTGGCGCCCTCGGCCTCCAGCTCGGCGAGGTCCGCCTCGAGCTTCTTGGCGCGGGCCTCCAGGTCGGCGTCGCGGCGCTGCTCGATCTGCTGGCGCTCGACGGAGACGTGGGCCTCCAGCGACGGCAGGTCGCGGGTACGGCGCTCGTCGTCGACGTACGTGATCATGTACGCCGCGAAGTAGATGACCTTCTCCAGGTCCTTCGGGGCCAGGTCCAGCAGGTAGCCCAGGCGCGACGGGACGCCCTTGAAGTACCAGATGTGGGTAACGGGCGCGGCCAGCTCGATGTGGCCCATCCGCTCACGGCGCACCTTGGCGCGGGTGACCTCGACGCCGCAGCGCTCGCAGATGATGCCCTTGAAGCGGACACGCTTGTACTTGCCGCAGTAGCACTCCCAGTCCCGGGTGGGACCGAAGATCTTCTCGCAGAAGAGCCCGTCCTTTTCCGGCTTGAGGGTGCGGTAGTTGATCGTCTCGGGCTTCTTGACCTCGCCGTGGCTCCACTGACGGATGTCGTCAGCGGTGGCCAGGCCGATCCGGAGCTCGTCGAAGAAGTTGACGTCGAGCACTATGCGTCAATCCCTCTCAGGGTTGTAAGTCTGTGGTCTGAAACGGGGGCCTGGGGGTCGGCGGGCCTCCTGGTCAGGAGGCCCGCCGGACTCCCGTCAGACCTCTTCGACGCTGCTCGGCTCGCGCCGGGACAGGTCGATGCCGAGCTCCTCCGCGGCGCGGAAGACATCCTCGTCGGTGTCACGCATCTCGATGGACATACCGTCGCTGGACAGCACCTCCACGTTCAGGCACAGGGACTGCATCTCCTTGATGAGCACCTTGAAGGACTCGGGGATGCCGGGCTCGGGGATGTTCTCGCCCTTGACGATGGCCTCGTAGACCTTCACGCGGCCGGTGACGTCGTCGGACTTGATGGTCAGCAGCTCCTGCAGGGCGTAGGCGGCGCCGTAGGCCTCCAGGGCCCACACCTCCATCTCGCCGAAGCGCTGGCCACCGAACTGGGCCTTACCACCCAGCGGCTGCTGGGTGATCATCGAGTACGGACCGGTCGAACGCGCGTGCAGCTTGTCGTCGACCAGGTGGTGCAGCTTCAGGATGTACATGTAGCCGACCGAGATCGGCTCCGGGAACGGCTCACCGCTACGGCCGTCGAACAGCTGCGCCTTGCCGGACGGGAGGACCATGCGGTCGCCGTCGCGGTTCGGGATGGTGTGCTGGAGCAGACCCGCCAGCTCGTCCTCGCGGGCACCGTCGAAGACCGGGGTGGCCACGTTGGTGCCGGGGGCGACCTGGTCGGCGCCGATGGCCTGGAGGCGCTCGGCCCACTCGTCCGCGAGGCCGGAGACGTCCCAGCCGCGGCTGGCGAGCCAGCCGAGGTGGATCTCCAGGACCTGGCCCGGGTTCATTCGGGACGGCACACCCAGCGGGTTGAGGATGATGTCGACCGGGGTGCCGTCCTCCAGGAACGGCATGTCCTCGATCGGCAGGATCTTCGAGATGACGCCCTTGTTGCCGTGACGGCCGGCGAGCTTGTCACCGTCGGTGATCTTGCGCTTCTGCGCGACGTAGACGCGGACCAGCTGGTTCACGCCCGGCGGCAGCTCGTCGCCCTCCTCGCGGTCGAAGACGCGCACGCCGATGACCTTGCCGGTCTCGCCGTGCGGCACCTTCAGCGAGGTGTCACGGACCTCACGGGCCTTCTCACCGAAGATCGCGCGCAGCAGGCGCTCCTCGGGGGTCAGCTCGGTCTCGCCCTTCGGGGTCACCTTGCCGACGAGGATGTCGCCGGCGATGACCTCGGCGCCGATGCGGATGATGCCGCGCTCGTCGAGGTCGGCGAGGACCTCCTCGGAGACGTTCGGGATGTCCCGGGTGATCTCCTCGGGGCCGAGCTTGGTGTCACGGGCGTCGACCTCGTGCTCCTCGATGTGGATCGAGGAGAGGACGTCGTCCTGGACGAGGCGCTGCGACAGGATGATCGCGTCCTCGTAGTTGTGGCCCTCCCACGGCATGAACGCGACCAGCAGGTTCTTGCCGAGCGCCATCTCGCCGTTCTGGGTGGCCGGGCCGTCGGCGAGGACCTGGCCCTCGACGACGCGGTCGCCCTCGTTGACGATGACCTTCTGGTTGACCGAGGTGCCCTGGTTGGAACGGGCGAACTTGGCCAGGCGGTACGTGATGTACGTGCCGTCGTCGTTGGTCGTGGTGATGTAGTCGGCGGAGATCTCCTGGACCACACCGGACTTCTCGGCCTTGACGACGTCGCCGGCGTCGACGGCGGAGCGGTACTCCATGCCGGTGCCGACGAGCGGGGACTCCGACTTGATGAGCGGAACGGCCTGGCGCATCATGTTCGCGCCCATGAGGGCACGGTTGGCGTCGTCGTGCTCGAGGAAGGGGATCATGGCGGTCGCGACCGACACCATCTGGCGCGGCGAGACGTCCATGTAGTCGACGTCCTCGGGGCTGACGTAGTCGACCTCGCCACCACGGCGGCGGACCAGCACGCGGGCCTCGGCGAACCGCAGGTCGTCGCCGAGCGTGGCGTTGGCCTGCGCGATGACGAAGCGGTCCTCCTCGTCGGCGGTCAGGTAGTCGACCTCGTCGGTGACCTGGCCGTCGTTGACCTTGCGGTACGGGGTCTCGACGAAACCGAACGCGTTGACCCGGCCGTAGGAGGCGAGCGAGCCGATCAGACCGATGTTCGGGCCTTCCGGCGTCTCGATCGGGCACATGCGGCCGTAGTGCGAGGGGTGCACGTCGCGGACCTCGAAGCCGGCCCGCTCACGGGAGAGACCACCCGGGCCAAGGGCCGACAGGCGGCGCTTGTGGGTGAGACCCGACAGCGGGTTGTTCTGGTCCATGAACTGCGACAGCTGGCTGGTGCCGAAGAACTCCTTGATGGAGGCGACGACCGGCCGGATGTTGATCAGGGTCTGCGGCGTGATCGCCTCGACGTCCTGCGTGGTCATGCGCTCGCGGACGACGCGCTCCATACGGGCCAGACCGGTGCGGACCTGGTTCTGGATGAGCTCGCCCACGCTGCGCAGACGGCGGTTGCCGAAGTGGTCGATGTCGTCGGTCTCGACGACGACCATCTCGCCGTTGTCACCGGTGGTCTCGATCTCACCGGCGTGCAGCTTCACCAGGTACTTGATCGTCGAGATGACGTCCTCGACGGTCAGGATGCCCGCGTCCAGCGGCGCGTCCGCACCCAGCTTCTTGTTGACCTTGTAACGGCCGACCTTGGCCAGGTCGTAGCGCTTGGGGTTGAAGTACAGGTTCTCGAGCAGCGTCTGCGCGGCCTCACGCGTGGGGGGCTCGCCCGGGCGCAGCTTGCGGTAGATGTCCAGCAGCGCGTCGTCCTGGCCCTGGGTGTGGTCCTTCTCCAGGGTGGCGCGCATCGACTCGTACTCGCCGAACTCCTCGAGGATCTGCTCGTTGGTCCAGCCGAGCGCCTTCAGCAGGACGGTGACCGACTGCTTGCGCTTGCGGTCGATGCGGACACCGACCATGTCGCGCTTGTCGATCTCCATCTCCAGCCAGGCACCCCGGGACGGGATGATCTTGGCGGAGAAGATGTCCTTGTCGGACGTCTTGTCGATGGAGGAGTCGAAGTAGACACCGGGGGAACGGACCAGCTGGGACACCACGACACGCTCGGTGCCGTTGATGACGAAAGTGCCCTTGTTCGTCATGAGCGGGAAGTCGCCCATGAAGACGGTCTGAGACTTGATCTCGCCGGTCTCGTTGTTGGTGAACTCGGCCGTGACGAAGAGCGGGGCCGCGTACGTGAAGTCGCGCTCCTTGCACTCGTCGATCGAGTTCTTGGGCGGCTCGAAGCGGTGGTCGCGGAACGTCAGCGACATCGACCCGGAGAAGTCCTCGATCGGGGAGATCTCCTCGAAGATCTCCTCGAGGCCGGACTTGGTGGGGACGTCCTGACCGGACTCCAGAGCGTCCTCGACGCGAGCCTTCCACGCGTCATTGCCGAGCAGCCAGTCGAAGCTCTCGGTTTGCAGCGCGAGAAGGTTCGGAACCTCGAGGGGCTCCTTGATCTTTGCAAAGGAGATGCGCAGCGGGGCGGTGCTGGCGCCGTTGTTCGTATTCGCGGTCGAGGCGTTGCGCGAGGCGGCCAAGAGGGGGTCCTTCCGAGGGCTCGGACTCACTACGCGCGTACCGGCCCCCCGCCGACGCTTGCGGACAGGTCGTCCTGATCGGGCCGAAAGGCCAGGTCAAGGATGATCTGGTCGTCGTCGCTGAGGCGAGGGCATGCCCCTGGTGACGGGCAGGGGACAGCTAACAGGCAGCGCAAAGGGTCAGTGTAGCCACATGGCACACTGATGTCCAGTGCGGGTTTTTTGAGACCCTCGTAGTTGTCAACGTCTGCGGCATGCCTGCCCTCAACGCACCCTGATACTGCCCTCTTCGTCGTCGATCCATGCCTCGGATTCGGATCCTTGTGACGACGCGTCCCTGAGAATTGCGCGCTGCGTGCGGTTCGTCAAGGCCTCCCATGGCCAAACCGGATGCTGCCATCGTCACGTGCAGCCCGCCGCCGGAAGCTCTGGAGGCACGACGAAGATCACCATACCCCTCCCTGCCGCGGGTGCAAGGCAGCCTGCACCGGCCCCCTCGAACGCCGAAGAGCGACCACCCGGATGGATGATCGCTCCTCGGTGCGTTCGCGTTACAGCCCTACGGGGCCGTGTTCAGCGCGCGGGAGTCCTTGGCGGACCCGTGAGGTCTTACTTGACCTCGACGGAGGCGCCGGCGCCCTTGAGGGACTCGGCGGCCTTCTCCGCGGCCTCCTTGTTGACCTTCTCGAGGACGGGCTTCGGCGCACCGTCGACCAGGTCCTTGGCCTCCTTCAGGCCGAGGGAGGTCAGCTCGCGCACGACCTTGATGACCTGGATCTTCTTGTCGCCGGCACCGGTGAGGATGACGTCGAACTCGTCCTGCTCCTCAGCGGCCTCGGCAACCGGGGCGCCCGGGCCGGCCATCATGACCGGGGCGGCCGCGGCGGCGGTGACGTCGAACTTCTCCTCGAAGGCCTTCACGAACTCGGAGAGCTCGATGAGGGTCATCTCCTCGAACTGCGCGAGCAGGTCTTCCTGGCTGAGCTTCGCCATGATGGGCGATCCTTCCACTAATTCGGCGGGTGCCGGATGTACTGGGTGTGGCGGGCGTACGTCGGCCCGCTGAGACCCTCGCCGCGTCAGGCGGCCAGGATCAGAAAGCGAGCCGAGTTACTCGGCACCGCCCTGCTCGTCCTGCTTGGCACGAAGCGCGTCCACGGTGCGGACGAGCTTCGACGGGAGCGCCTGGAAGACAGAGGCAGCCTGGGACTGCTTGCCCTTGAACGCACCGGCCAGCTTGGAGAGCAGAACCTCGCGGGACTCGAGGTCCGCAAGCTTCTTGATCTCGTCGGCGGACAGCGCCTTGCCGTCAAGGACACCGCCCTTGATGACGAGATTCGGGTTGTCCTTGGCGAAGTCACGGAGACCCTTCGCCGACTCCACCGGGTCACCGGTGACGAAGGCGACGGCCGTCGGACCAGCGAAGAGCTGGTCGTCCAGCGTGATCCCGGCCTCGTTGGCCGCAATCTTGGTCAGCGTGTTCTTCACCACGGCGTACTGGGCGTTCTCACCGAGCGACCGGCGCAGCGTCTTGAGCTGCGCCACGGTGAGACCGCGGTACTCGGTCAGCACGGCGGCGTTGGAGCTGCGGAACTTGTCCGTCAGCTCCGCAACCGCGGCAGCCTTGTCGGGCCTCGCCATAGAGCCTCGGCCTCCTTCCGGGTGATTCGGACCGCGCGGACCCGAAGGAGGACTGGGGAAAACGAAACGCCCCGGCGCAGGCGCACGGGGCGGACTCGACCGGGCGCACACACGGGGATCGACGTGTGCTCCGGGAGTTCTTCCACAGTCACCTGCGCGGGTCGTCCGCAGTTCAGCGGATCCTTCGGCCACCGCACCCTCGTTCGAGTGCACGGCAACGACCAGCGGTCTTTGGCTTCTGTGGGAGCGTACGGGAAGGCGTCGTCGCAAAGCAAATCCGCCCCGGAAAGGCGGCTCAGGAACTGATACCGCTGCCGCCCGCGGCGGCGCCCTGCGACGCGATCAGGTCCTTGAAGTCGCTGGTGTCGCCGGCCGGGGGCGCCTGGACGGCGGTCTTCACCCCGTAGTCGCTGAAGTAGGCGGTGGTGGTCATCGTGCCGGTCGCCATCTCGGCCTTCTCCACCTTCTTGACCAGGAGGTCCTGGTCGTTGACCCAGATGTCGATGGTCTCCGTGGTGACCCCCGCCTCGCTGAGCTGCTTCTTCAGGTCGTCCATCTGGCGCTTGGGCAGGTTCGCGTTCTTGCCGGCGAAGTCGGCGACGTTCACCGTTCCCGCGTAGTGCGTGGTGTGCTCGCCGCGCACCGTCGCCTCGCCGACCTTCCTGACGTCGCCGGAGACCAGCAGCAGCTTCACCGACTGGTTCGGCGTGGCGTTCTTCAACTGCTCCTGCATGTACGCGCCGGAGCCGCCGGCGAGGGCCCCGAGGTCCTCGTAGCGGTACCGGATCCAGTGCTTGCCGCCCACCTGGCGCGCGTAGGCGTCGCTCATGTGCGCGTAGTAGGCGTCGGGCAGGTACCGCGCCTCCATCGTCGTGGTGCCGACCCTGCGCATCGTCTCGGCGACCGTGCCGCCGGTGTAGGTGAGCGTGAGCCGGCCGGTGAGGCCGTCGGCCCAGTCGAGGGTGCCGCTGCCCTTCATCGACATCAGGGTGCCGATGCTGGTCGTCGTCGACACCCGGGCCGAGTCGGCCTCGGCGGTGGAGGTGTCGGCGGAGCGCAGGGCCGCGACGGGGCTCACCTTGGCGGCGCCCCGGCCGGCCGCGCCGTCGTCCTTGCCCGAGCCCTTGGAGGCACCGGACGAGCCGCCCGAGGAGCCGCAGGCGGTCAGTGCCGTCAGACAGGTCACCGCCACGACGGAGAGCGTGATGCGGCGCGCGGTCGTGCTCTTCATTCGTCCCACCCCTATGCGGTTGCTGTGATCTTCACGCTAACGCAGCCCGGTGACAGGCGTACGGGAGTCGCACAGGACGTCGTGCAGGGGCGTACGGAATACGCCGTACAGGAGTCCCACGGAAAAGGGACGAGCCCCGCACCTGAAAAGGTTGCGGGACTCGTCCCTCAGCTGTGCGAGCCGTTGGCTCAGACCGCGGCCGGGTCCTCCTCGACGAGGAGGTTGCGGGTGCGGTTCGGGTCGACCGGGATGCCGGGGCCCATCGTGGTGGTGATGGCGGCCTTCTTGATGTAGCGACCCTTGGCGGCGGACGGCTTCAGACGGAGGATCTCCTCCAGGGCCGCGCCGTAGTTCTCCACCAGCTTGGTGTCGTCGAACGACGTCTTGCCGATGATGAAGTGCAGGTTCGAGTGCTTGTCGACGCGGAACTCGATCTTGCCGCCCTTGATGTCCGTGACGGCCTTGGTCACGTCGGGGGTGACGGTGCCGGTCTTGGGGTTCGGCATCAGACCACGCGGGCCGAGGACGCGGCCGAGACGGCCGACCTTGCCCATGAGGTCCGGGGTGGCGACGACGGCGTCGAAGTCCAGACGGCCCTTCGACACCTCGTCGATCAGCTCGTCCGCGCCGACGATGTCGGCGCCGGCGGCACGTGCGGCCTCGGCACGGTCACCGGTCGCGAAGACCAGGACCCGGGCGGTCTTACCGGTGCCGTGCGGAAGGTTCACGGTGCCACGGACCATCTGGTCGGCCTTGCGCGGGTCGACACCCAGACGGAAGGCGACCTCGACGGTGCCGTCGAACTTGGTCGTGGAGGTCTCCTTGGCGAGACGGACGGCCTCGAGCGGGGCGTACTGCTTCTCCCGGTCGATCTTGGCGTCCGCAGCGCGGAGAGCCTTGCTGCGCTTGCTCACAACTGCTCCTGTGTGTTCTGTAAGGAGTCGTGGTACGGGCCGAGCCGGCCCTGCCACGTGCGGCCTTCGGCCGCATGGTGCTACGAAGGTGAGGTTCAGCCCTCGACCGTGACGCCCATGGAACGCGCGGTGCCGGCGATGATCTTCGCGGCGGCGTCCAGGTCGTTGGCGTTGAGGTCGGGCAGCTTGGTCTGGGCGATCTCGCGGACCTGCGCCTCGGTGATCTTGGCGACCTTGGTCTTGTGCGGCTCGCCGGAGCCCTTCTCCACGCCCGCGGCCTTGAGGATCATCTTGGCGGCCGGCGGCGTCTTGGTGATGAAGGTGAAGGAACGGTCCTCGTAGACCGTGATCTCCACCGGGATGACCCAACCGCGCTGCGACTCGGTCGCGGCGTTGTAGGCCTTGCAGAACTCCATGATGTTGACGCCGTGCTGACCCAGCGCCGGGCCGACCGGCGGAGCCGGGTTGGCTGCGCCGGCCTGGATCTGGAGCTTGATGAGCCCCGTGACCTTCTTCTTCTTGGGAGGCATTGCTCTCCGGGTCCTTTCGATTCGGGTCCTGCCTGCGCTCGGGTACCACCCGGACGCAGGCATACCGCACAACGATAACGGGTATGACTGTGCGGCTGAAAACCGAGCAGGTCAGGCGACCGCTCGAGCGATCGCCTGACCTGCGCGGAAGCGGTGGGTCCAGAAAGAACCGCGGCGAGCTAGTTCTTCTGGATCTGGTCGAAGCTCAGCTCGACCGGGGTCTCACGGCCGAAGATCTCGACGAGGCCCTTGACCTTCTTGGAGTCCGGGTTGATCTCGTTGATCGTGGCCTGGAGCGTGGCGAACGGGCCGTCGGTGACGGTGACCGAGTCGCCGACCTCGAAGTCCAGCACCTGGACCTCGACCTTGCGCTGCGGGGCCGGCTTGCCCTCGGCCTCGGCGGCCTCGCGGGCGGCCTTCTCCTCCGCCTCCGGAGCGAGCATCTTCACGATCTCGTCCAGGGACAGCGGGTACGGGTCGTAGGCGTTGCCGACGAATCCGGTGACGCCCGGGGTGTTGCGGACGACGCCCCAGGACTCGTTCGTCAGGTCCATGCGGACCAGGACGTAGCCGGGCAGCTTGTTCTGCCGGACGGTCTTGCGCTCGCCGTTCTTGATCTGGACGATCTCTTCCTCGGGCACCTCGGCCTGGTAGATGAAGTCCTCGACGTTCAGCGAGACGGCGCGCTGCTCCAGGTTGGCCTTCACGCGCTTCTCGTAGCCGGCGTAGGTGTGGATGACGTACCACTCGCCGGGCAGCGTGCGCAGTTCCTCACGGAGCTTGGTGACCGGGTCGACCTCGGGCTCCGGCTCCTCTTCCTCGGCCTCACCCTCGGTCGCCTCGTCCACGACGTGGACGGCGGCCTCCTCGGCCGGCTCGCCCGCGGCGGCTTCGGCAGCCTCGGCCTCGTCGACCTCGTCCGCACCCTCGACGATGTCGAGCTCGTCATCCACGGACTCGGTCGGCTCGATGGCGTCGTTCAGGTTCGGGTCAGACACGGTGGCTGCTTCTTCCTGGATACATAGGGGTGGAACATGCGAAAAGGGGCGCCGGTAACCGCGGCGCCCTTCGCTCTTGGCTCAGCCAAAGACGTACTTGGCCGCGTGGTTGAGCCCATAGTCAATCACGGTCACCAGGCCGATCATGATGACGACGAAGACAATCACCACGGTGGTGTACGTCGTCAGCTGATTGCGAGTCGGCCAGACGACCTTGCGGAGTTCCGCGATGATCTGACGGTAGAAGAGAGCAAGGCGCTTCAGCGGGCCCTTCTTGCCACGCTTGCCACCCTTGCGGGCCTTCTTGGATTCCGTCACCTCGTCCTGGGCATCAGGCGTGTCGAGGGAGCCCACGGCGTCCGTCATTCGTCCTCACCTGATTCCGGGTCGTGGCCGTGCCGCGCCCGGTCGAGCCGCACGGCGGTGCATTGCTGTACGTACATGCGCACACATCCTGGCGATGGTGTGTGTAGCAGGGCCGGAGGGACTCGAACCCCCAACCGCTGGTTTTGGAGACCAGTGCTCTACCAATTGAGCTACGACCCTTTGTGTGTCCCCCAACGTACCGCATACGACCGGGTGCTCGGAGTGCACCAGGTGCGACAGCGGCTGCTGAAGACCAACGAGGTGAGAGTGTACGTGTTCCGGCGCCGGTCGTCGAACAGAAAGTGCCCAACCGGCCCCGATCACTGGAAGATCGCCTGGCCGAGGACCGGATCCGGACGGATGTCCGGAGGTTCGACCGGCCCTGTTCACCCTGTGGAACGGCGTGCCCCGGGTGTTTCCGGTCTGAAACGATGGACGGTATGAGCGCTGCAACCCCTCCCACCGAGCGCCGGGTCTCCGCCCGCATCGGCGCGATCTCCGAGTCCGCCACCCTCGCCGTGGACGCCAAGGCCAAGGCCCTCAAGGCCGCCGGACGTCCCGTGATCGGCTTCGGCGCCGGAGAGCCGGACTTCCCGACCCCGGACTACATCGTCGAGGCCGCCGTCGAGGCCTGCCGGAACCCCAAGTACCACCGCTACACGCCGGCCGGCGGCCTGCCCGAGCTGAAGGCCGCGATCGCCGCGAAGACGCTGCGCGACTCCGGCTGGGAGCCGGACGTCTCGCAGATCCTGGTCACCAACGGCGGCAAGCAGGCCATCTACGAGGCGTTCGCCGCGATCCTCGACCCGGGCGACGAGGTCATCGTGCCGGCGCCGTACTGGACGACGTACCCGGAGTCGATCCGCCTGGCCGGCGGCGTCCCGGTCGAGGTCGTCGCGGACGAGACCACCGGCTACCGCGTGACGGTCGAGCAGCTGGAGGCCGCCCGCACCAAGAAGACCAAGGTCGTCCTCTTCGTCTCGCCGTCCAACCCGACCGGCGCGGTCTACTCCGAGGCCGAGACCGAGGCGATCGGCCGCTGGGCCCTCGAGCACGGCCTGTGGGTGCTGACCGACGAGATCTACGAGCACCTGGTCTACGGCGACGCCGTCTCGGTGTCCCTGCCGGCGCTCCTGCCCGAGCTGCGCGACAAGTGCGTCGTCGTCAACGGCGTGGCGAAGACGTACGCCATGACGGGCTGGCGCGTGGGCTGGGTCATCGGTCCGAAGGACGTGGTCAAGGCCGCGACCAACCTCCAGTCGCACGCCACGTCGAACGTGGCGAACGTCTCCCAGGCCGCGGCCCTCGCCGCCGTCTCCGGCGATCTGGAGGCGGTCGCGAAGATGCGCGAGGCCTTCGACCGGCGGCGGAAGACCATCGTCCGGATGCTCAACGAGATCGACGGCGTGCTCTGCCCGGAGCCGGAGGGCGCGTTCTACGCCTATCCGTCGGTGAAGGCGCTGATCGGCAAGGAGATCCGCGGCAGGCGCCCGCAGAACTCCGTGGAGCTGGCCGCCCTGATCCTGGAGGAGGCCGAGGTCGCGGTCGTCCCGGGCGAGGCCTTCGGCACGCCGGGCTACCTGCGCCTGTCCTACGCCCTGGGTGACGAGGACCTGGTGGAGGGCGTCAGCCGGATCCAGAAGCTGCTGGCGGAGGCGCGGGACTGAGTTCCGCTTCCGTTTGCGGGCGCTCGCGGGCCACTCGCGTGAGTGGTTTGCGAGCGCTCCTTCGTTTGTGCGAGCAAGACCACGAATGGGGAAACGACTACCAGGGCACGGGGAACGTGCGGCACCATCCAGGAATGTTGTGCTCTTCAGGGGGACTCCCCCCGAACCCCCCGGGTGTACGTGATCTCTCTGAGCTGCCGAAAGCCCATCTGCACCTGCACTTCACCGGGTCGATGCGGCCCACCACCCTGCTGGAACTCGCCGACAAGTACGGAGTGCGGCTGCCCGATGCGCTGACGGAGGCCCTGGTCAGCGGGGAGCCGCCGCGGCTGCGGGCGACGGACGAACGGGGCTGGTTCCGCTTCCAGCGGCTGTACGACGCCGCACGCTCCTGCCTGCGGGAACCGGACGACATCCGGCGGCTGGTGCGGGAGGCCGCCGAGGAGGACGTCAGGGACGGCTCGGGGTGGCTGGAGATCCAGGTCGACCCGACCTCGTACGCGCCGCGTCTGGGCGGGCTGATCCCGGCGCTGGAGATCATCCTCGACGCGGTGGAGACGGCGTCGCGCGAGACGGGCCTCGGGATGCGGGTCCTGGTCGCCGCGAACCGTATGAAGCACCCCCTGGACGCCCGTACGCTGGCCCGCCTCGCGGTGCGCTACCGGGACCGCGGCGTGGTCGGCTTCGGCCTGTCGAACGACGAACGCCGGGGCATGGCACGGGACTTCGACCGGGCGTTCGCGATCGCACGCGACGGCGGCCTGTTCGCGGCCCCGCACGGCGGCGAGCTGACCGGCCCCTCCTCGGTGCGCGACTGCCTGGACGACCTCCAGGCCCACCGGGTGGGCCACGGGGTGCGCGCGGCCGAGGACCCGCGGCTGCTGAGCCGGCTGGCCGACCGTGGCGTGACCTGCGAGGTGTGCCCGGCGTCGAACGTGGCCCTCGGCGTGTACGACAAGCCCGAGGACGTCCCCCTGCGCCGGCTGTTCGAGGCGGGCGTCCCGATGGCCCTGGGCGCCGACGACCCCCTGCTGTTCGGCTCCCGGCTGGCGGCGCAGTACGACATCGCCCGCCGCCACCACGCCTTCACGGACGCCGAACTCGCCGAGCTGGCCCGCCAGTCGATCCGCGCGTCGGCCGCCCCCTCGGACATGCGGGAGAAGCTGCTGTCGGGGGTGGACGACTGGCTGGCGGGCTGACGGCGGGCCAGGGCCTGCCGTGGGGGCGGGCGTGGCGGTCAGGACCGGGCCAAGGCGCCGATCACCAGGGGCAGCGTCTCCTTGTCGAAGATGCCGCCGGCCAGCGCCGCGTCGACGGTCCTGCCGTCGACCTTCATGGTGGGGGTGCCGGACACGCCCGACGTGTCGAACGCCTTCTCGGAGGCGGTCACGAAGTCGCGGTGCTTCATGCCCTTGACCGCCGCGTCGAACTCCGCCCCGCGCAGGCCCGGGACCTTGGAGGCCATGTCCAGCAGGAAGGCGTCGGTGTAGCCGTCGGCCTCCTCCTCGGGCTGGTGCGCGAAGAGCACCTCGTGGTACTCGGCGAATTTGCCCGCGTCCAGGGCGGCCCGCAGGGCGTTGGCGGCCTTCTTGGAGCCCTCGCCGCCGAGCCGGTCGTCGAGGAAGGAGGCCAGCGTGTAGTCGGCCCGGACCTCACCGGCCAGGACCAGCTCGCGCAGGCCCTCGCCGCCGCCCTCGGTCTCGAACTGCGCGCAGACCGGGCAGCGCAGGTCCTCGTACAGGTGGACGACGGTCTTGGCGTGGGGGGATCCGACGCGGACGGTGGTGCCGTCCGGTGCGAGCCTCTCGTCGATCTCCGACACGCTCGTGTACGCCGCCGCCGCTTCCGGCTCCCCGCCTCCGGCCGGTGCGTCGCCCTTGCCGCATCCGGTGGCGAGCACGCCCGCCAGGACGGCCGCGGCCACGGCCGCGGCGGCACGTCTGCCGTGTTGCTTCGCCATGGTTTCCCCTCCCCTTGTGTGCTGCCGCGTGTTCGGCGTCTACAGGCTCACGCCGACCGTCACCGGCTCGTTGACCAGGGTGATGCCGAAGGCCTCGCGGACCCCGGCCACCACCTCGCGGGCCAGGGCCAGCAGGTCGTCGGTGGTCGCGCCGCCGCGGTTGGTCAGGGCCAGGGTGTGCTTGGTGGAGATGCGGGCCGGCCCGGTGCCGTATCCCTTGGTGAAGCCCGCCTTGTCGATCAGCCAGGCCGCGGAGGTCTTGGTGTGCCCCTGCCCCGCCGGGTAGGCGGGGGGCTCGACGCCGTCGCCGAGCCGTTCCCGCACGCGTACGCGGAAGGCGGCGAAGTCGGTGTCCGTGAGGATCGGGTTGGTGAAGAAGGAACCGGCGGACCAGGTGTCGTGGTCCTCGGGGTCCAGCACCATGCCCTTCCCGGACCGCAGCTTCAGCACGGTCTCGCGGGCGGTGGCGAGCGGCACCCGGTCGCCCGCGTCGACGCCCAGGGCGCGGGCGGTCTCGGCGTACTTGAGCGGCGCCGACATCCCGCCGGCGTCCTCCAGCCGGAAGCGGACGCGCAGGACGACGTACCGCTCGGGGTCGGACTTGAAGCGGCTGTGCCGGTAGGAGAACGCGCACTCCTCGTTGGCCAGGGTCACCGTGCGGCCGTCACGGCGGTCGTAGGCGACGACCTCGGTGATCGTCGAGGAGACCTCCTGGCCGTACGCCCCGACGTTCTGGATCGGGGTGGCGCCCGCGGAGCCGGGGATGCCGGACAGGCACTCGATGCCGGCGAGTCCCGCCTCGACGGTGCGCGCGACCGCGTCCGTCCAGACCTCGCCTGCGGCCAGCTCCAGCGTCGTGCCGGTGAGTTCGAAGCCGCGGGTGGCGATGCGCAGCGCGGTGCCGTCGAAGCCCTTGTCGCCGATGACCAGGTTGGAACCGCCGCCGACGACCAGCAGCGGTGTGCCGTGGGCGTCGGCCTCGCGGACGGCGTCGATCACCTCGGCGTCGGTGGTCGCGGTGATCAGCCGGGTCGCGGGGCCGCCCAGCCGGAACGTGGTCAGCGGGGCGAGGGGCGCGTCGTGGAGTTCCTGCACGCGCCCAAGACTACGAGACCCCGCTGACGGTCCCGCACCTCGGCGAGTGCGGGACCGGGGTGGCCGTCAGGCCAGGCGCACGACGGCCCGGGACATCCCGAGGACCTTCTGCCCGTTGCACATGGCGGTCAGGTCGACCCGCACGGTGTTCTCGTCGAGCTTGGCCGCGACCTTGCCGGAGACCTCGATCACGGCACCCTCGTCGTCGTTCGGGACGACGACGGGCTTGGTGAAGCGGACACCGTACTCGACGACCGCACCGGGGTCGCCCGTCCAGTCGGTGACCACACGGATCGCCTCGGCCATGGTGAACATGCCGTGCGCGATCACGTCCGGAAGCCCGACCTCCTTGGCGAACTTCTCGTTCCAGTGGATCGGGTTGAAGTCCCCGGAGGCGCCCGCGTACTGCACGAGGGTGGCCCGGGTCACGGGGAAGGTCTGCGCCGGCAGCTCGGTGCCGACCTCGACGTCGCCGTAGGCGATCTTCGCCGTCATCGGATTACTCACGCCTCCTCGGCCGCGCGGGCCACGAGCTTGGTCCAGGCGGTCACGACGTGCTCGCCCGTCTCGTCGTGCACCTCGCCGCGGATGTCCAGGACGTCGTTGCCGGCCAGGGACTTGATCGACTCGATGGTGGAGGTGACGGTGAGCCGGTCGCCGGCGCGCACGGGCCGGGTGTAGGCGAACTTCTGGTCGCCGTGCACCACACGGCTGTAGTCCAGGCCGAGCTGCGGGTCCTGGACGACCTGTCCGGCGGCCTTGAAGGTGATCGCGAAGACGAAGGTCGGCGGGGCGATCACATCGGGGTGGCCGAGCTCCTTGGCGGCTTCCGGGTCCGTGTACGCCGCGTTGGCGTCGCCCACCGCCTCCGCGAACTCACGGATCTTCTCCCGGCCCACCTCGTAGGGGTCGGTGGGCGGGTAGGACCGCCCCACGAAGGACTGGTCGAGCGCCATGGCTCGGTACCTCCTGGTGTCGCTGTGTCGCTGCTCTTCGCGGTTTTCGCACATGAAACACCATGAGGCCGCCCCCATGGTGCGGGGGCGGCCTCATGTCTGAGTTTGATCAGCGCGTCTCGCGGTGCGCGGTGTGCGCGTTGCAACGCGGGCAGTGCTTCTTCATCTCGAGCCGGTCGGGGTTGTTCCGCCGGTTCTTCTTGGTGATGTAGTTCCGCTCCTTGCACTCCACGCAGGCCAGCGTGATCTTCGGGCGGACGTCGGTGGCAGCCACGTGAGTGCTCCTTGACGAACGGGTAGGCTAGTTCAACGCAAGAAAGAGTAGCCGATCGAAGGACCGACCCCGCAATCGGCTACTGTGAGTAGCGGTGACCGGACTTGAACCGGTGACACAGCGATTATGAGCCGCTTGCTCTACCGACTGAGCTACACCGCTGCGATGCGATCGGGCCCCGCCTTGCGGCGGGTACCTCTCACATCAGAGCCCCAAAACGGAATCGAACCGTTGACCTTCTCCTTACCATGGAGACGCTCTGCCGACTGAGCTATTGGGGCGAGCGAGGAAGACATTACACGCTCTGCGGCCGTTCACCCAAATCCGATTCCCGGCGTCGGTCCGGCCCCGCGGCCACACCGGTACGACTATTGCGCTCCTCCCTCGTCGGGCCCGGCGGCCGCCCTAGGCTCGACTCACTCTGCGTGATCTTGCGTGGCCCGCACGGCCCCGCGGTCCGTGCCCCCGAGCCCCAGTCGCCTTTCGTATCTGGAGTGCGATGCCCCCCGGACAGCCACCGCCCCCCTCGCCCTCCTCGCCGGGTCCGTCCGGACGGGCGGACCCGGACGGGCTGCTGCTCTGCGGGGCCCGGCTCACCGACGGGCGGACCGTGGACGTACGGCTGGCCGGTGAGCGCATCGAGGCGGTCGGCACCGCAGGCAGTCTCGGCGCGGGCGGCACGCCGCGCGTCGACCTCGGCGGCTACCTGCTCCTGCCGGCCCCGGCCGAACCCCACGCCCACGCCGACACGGCCCTGACCGCCGACAGCGGCGGACCGGTGTCGTACGAGCCGGACGACGTACAGCGCCGCACCACCGAGGCCGCGCTGCTGCAACTGGGCCACGGCGCGACGACCGTGCGCGCACACGTACGCGTGGGTGACGTCCAGGGGCTCGGCGTGCTCACGGCGGCCCTGCGGGCCCGGCGGTCGCTGCGCGGGCTCACCGAACTGACGACGGTCGCGGTGCCGCGCGTGCTGACCGGGGCGGCCGGCGCGGACGGCCTGGCGATACTGCGGGACGCGGTGAAGATGGGCGCGTGCGTCGTGGGCGGCTGCCCGGACGTGGACCCGGACCCGACGGGCTACGTCGAGGCGGTCCTGGAGGTCGCCTCCGAGCACGGCTGCCCCGTGGACCTGCACACCGACGGCGCCGATCCGGCCCGGCTGGCGCGCATCGCGGCGATGGCGGGCGGGCTGCGGCCGGGAGTGACGCTGGGCCCGTGCGGCGGCCTGGCCGGGCTGCCCGCGGGGGCGGCCGGCCGGGCCGCGGACCAGCTGGCCGCGGCCGGGGTGAGGGTGGTGTGCCTGCCCCAGGGCTACTGCGGCGGCGCCGAGGGGCACGGGACGGCGCCGGTGCGGCTGCTGCGGGCGGCCGGGGTCCGGGTGGCCGCGGGCAGCGGCGCCCTGCGGGACGTGTCGAACCCGGTGGGGCGCGGCGACCCGCTGGAGGCCGCGTACCTGCTGGCCTCACGGCACGGACTGCGCCCCGAGGAGGCCTACGACACGGTGAGCGCGTCCGCCCGCGCGGTGCTCGGCCTGCCCGAGGTGCGGGTGGAGGCGGGTTTCCCCGCCGAACTGCTCGCGGTGCGCGGCGACCGGCTCGCGGGGGCGCTGTCGCTGGCGTACAGCCGGATCGTGGTGCACCGGGGCCGCGTGGTGTCCCGCACCAGCGCGGTACGCGAGTTCTCCGACTCCGCGGCCACGGCGGAACTGGGACTGCCACGACAGGGGCGAGGGGAGCTGTCCTGAGGGTGCGGGGGGGCGGGGTCTCCGGGACGTGCGTGGCTCGGCGGAGGGCCTTTGGGCCCCGCCGGAGTCGCGCTGCGCGGTGGTGGCATCGCCGCGCGAGAGGTGCGGGCGGAGGGGCCCACCCGGGTGTTGCTGGGGGCCGCTGGGAGCCGGCCTGCGCGGACCCGCGGAACGCGACGGTGGGCCCCCTGAGCGGCAGCCTGGGCATGGCCGAAGTCGTGCGGCGGATGCGGCCGTCCGGGCGTACGGTCGGAAGCATGCGCATTGTCATCGCTGGTGGTCATGGTCAGATCGCGCTGCGGCTGGAGCGGCTGCTCTCCGCGCGCGGGGACGAGGTGGCGGGCATCATCCGCAGCGCCGAGCAGAGCGAGGACCTGCGGAAGGCCGGCGCCGAACCGGTCGTGCTGGACCTGGAGTCGGCGTCGGTCGACGAGGTCGCGCGGCTGCTGCGGGGCGCCGACGCGGCGGTGTTCGCGGCGGGCGCGGGCCCGGGCAGCGGCGTGGCACGCAAGGAGACGGTGGACAAGGGCGCCGCGGTCCTGTTCGCGGACGCGGCGGTACGCGCGGGCGTGCGCCGCCACCTGGTGGTGTCCTCGATGGGCGCGGACGCGGCGCACAAGGGCGACGAGGTCTTCGACGTCTACCTGCGTGCCAAGGGCGAGGCGGACGACCACGTCCGCCGCCAGGAGGCCCTGGACTGGACGATCCTGCGCCCCGGCTCGCTGACGAACGACGCCGGTACGGGCCAGGTGCGTCTGGAGGCCCACACGGGCCGCGGCATGATCCCGCGCGACGACGTGGCCGCCGTGCTGGCCGAACTGGTGGAGACCCCGGCGACGGCCGGCCTGACCCTGGAACTCGTCAGCGGCTCGGCACCGGTGTCGGTGGCGGTGAAGTCGGTGGCGGGCAACTGACCCTCAGAACAAAGGCAGTTGCCCGGGGCACTCCGGAACGGCGTAGCCGTCCAACGGCGGCTGCACGGCGCCGAGTTGCGCCATCCGACGCGATCCGTCGCAGGAGGTCAGCCCGCCGCTCGCCCGCGTCCCGGGCGCATCGTGCCGCGCGAACCGCCCGGCGACCACGGCGATCTCCCGACGGCACACGGGGCAGAGTCTGCGACGCGAGGACATGGCTCCAGTGTGCACGGCCCCACCGACACCGTTCGGATCCTGGCCGGCACTGTGGCGTCACTCCGGGTGTGTGACCGCGCGCGCGTGCCGGCCCCGGCCCCACTTCGGCGCGTCGAGGCGCCGGGTCGCCACGAGAAGTACCCCGACGAGGGCCGGCCACAGGACGATCACACCGACAGGCCCGGCCCATATGCCGAACATCCCAGCCGGAACAGCGCAGAACACGGCACCGATCGTCTGCAACCCACGCTTCCGGAGGCGTGTGGGCAGCCCCGTCGCGGCATGGACGGGAGCGCGCGCGACCGCGAGTCCTCCCGCGTAGGCGGCGAAGAGGCCGATGGCGAGCAGGGCCAGGGCGAGCGCCGTGGTCCACAGGGACAGTCCCTCGGGGTTGTCGTCGGAGTACTGCGTCACGCCGTCCTTGCTCACGGCGGTCGCGTAGCCCCGCCACATGGTGACGGTGACCACATCGCCGGCACGCAGGTGCCTGAGCAGCGGCTCGGCCCCTCCCATGGCCACTTCCCCGGGCACGGGGCCGGGTCCGGTGAGCCGGAGGGCGTACCGCTGGCTCCTGGCCTGTTCCCGGATCTCCGTGCCGCGCACGGTGGCCCGGACGGGGCGCAGGCAGTCCTCGGTGACCGCCGCGTCACAGGGACGGGCGGCCCGATACGCGCGCTCCTCGGCCATGTCGTCGGGCACGAGGGTCAGTCCGGCGCCGGCGAAGAAGATCAGAGCGACACCGAGCAGTACGGCGACGGCTCCCCAGCAGCGGTGCCAGAGGGTACGCAGGCGCAGATCTCGCCGGACACCACCTCGGTCGTCGCCCTCGTACGGCATGTCAGGCCCTCCGCCGCACGCGGGAGTACACCGTGAACACGGCCATGTCGCCTTCCGCCCTCCCCCTCCGCACCATCGTGCCGACGCCGTCACGCCGACGGCAATTGAGCCACACCCGTCCCCGCGTCGCCATTGGATTCCTTCCGGCCTGGCAGGACCAGACCCGCGGGCGTGGTGTCGGGCGGCGGCTCTGAAGGAGAAGCTCCCCATATCCGGCGGCAGCCCTCAGAATCTCACCCATAACGGTCAGATGGTAATCTCCGAGAAATTCGAGAAGACGCACATGGACAGCTCTACAGTTGGTTTCGGGGGCGAGTACAACTTCACGGATGTCCCGCATGCCATCCGTCTGTCCACGTCCGGGACCTTCGTGCACGGCAACTGCTGGGTTAATACTTCGCCGTTCGGCAGCGTCGGGACCAGCCACGGTTGCATCGGTCTGCGCGATGTCCAGGGCGGAGGCTCGGACACCCCTGCCAAGTGGTTCTGATCACTCGCTCGTCGGTGCTGTGATCATCGTCAAGAACTCTCCCGACTCGGACAAGAGCATCCAGCGGACAGCGGCCTCAACAGCTGGAACCTGAGCTGGGAGACATGGACGGCCGACTCCGCGGCCTGCAGCGGCCCGCCCGTCCCCGGTCGACACTCCGGCGAACGCGAGGGAACATAAAGGGACGGAGCACTTCCAGCGACAGCGTCCGGTTTGTCGCCGGGATGACGCGCCGATCAGAGTTCCAGGTGACGCGCCCCCGTCCAGGGCGACGCGTAGGGCGGCGTGCAAGGAAACGCACAGGGCGGCGCGTAATGAGTCATGTCGACAGACCGAGCCGAAAACGCGGACTCTCACCCATATCGGTGAGCATCATCGCGCTCGCGGTGGTGGGTGTCGTGGTCGCGGCCGCCGTGCACTTGGCAATGCTCTTCCTCAACAGCGCCCCCTTGAATTCCTTCTCCCAGCAGCACGCCGCGGACATCGACAAGTATCTGGTCCCCGATTTTTCGCAGGGGTGGCAGCTTTACGCCCCCAATCCGAAATCGGTGAATACCCACGTGCAGGCTCGCGCGAAAGTGAAGACGCCCAGCGGAAGTCTCACTGATACCGGCTGGGTGGACTTGACCGCGAGGGATGACGAGAGGATCGTGCACAATCCTCTCCCCAGCCAAGCACACCAGAACGAGCTTCATGCCGTCTGGACCAACTACGTCGATTCGCTCGACAACGAGGGACGTCCAGCCGGTTTGTTCGGGAAGCTGATGCAGCATTACCTGCTGCGCATCGTCGCCCGCCGTCTGGGACCGCACGTCGACGGCGGCACCGTGCAATTCATCCAGTTGCGCTCGGCCGACACGCCCGTGGGACGGCCCCCGTGGAGTCTCCAGCAGACCGACACGCAGACCAGCTATGTGGTTCAGCCGTGGTGGGCCGTCAAGGCGGAGGACTTCAAGTGACCACTCACTCTCGGGCCACGCCCGGCCACGCATCCGAACCGTCCCCGTCCGCCCGACTGTCGCGCGGCGTCGGCGCCGCTGCCGGACGAGGTCTCGCGCGTATCACCGGCGAGGTCATCGCGCCGTACCAGGCGGCCGTCATTCGGATCGGCTTCTCGTTTACCTGGCTCGCCCTGATGCTGCGCGAGTGGGTGCACCGTAACGAGCTCTACGGGGCGAACGGCCCCTGGAACTGGGCCATGGCCCGCGAATGGAACACGACGAACCAGGCGTTCACCGCACTCATGTGGCATGACAGCCGATTGTGGTTCGAGGTCGTCTACCTGGCGGTGATCGCCGCGTCGGTGATGCTGCTCCTCGGGTGGCGGACTCGCACCGCCTCACTGCTCTTCATGATTGGTGTGCTGGCGCTCCAGAACCGCAACCCCTTCGTGGGGGACGGCGGCACGGATGTCATCCATGTCATGGCGATCTATCTGGTATTCACCCGCTGCGGCCGGGTCTGGTCGTTGGACGCGCGACGTGCCGCGCACGGCCGCGACGGTGGCCGGGACGTGGTCGGGATCGTGATGTGGGCCTTCTTCACTGCCGTGCTCGCCCTGGTCACCGGGCTGGGGAAGCTGGATACCGGCTGGGCGCTGTTGCTCTGGGGCTTCGTCTTCGCGCAACTGGCGTGGTGGCCGGTGCGGCGCCACGGCACCGGAGAGCCCCGCACCGTCATGGAACTGGCCGGCAACGTGGTGCACGCGGGCGCAATGTTCGTGATCGCAGCCCAGGTGTGCCTGATCTATGCGGTTTCCGGCTGGTACAAGATCCAAGGCTCCTTTTGGCAGAATGGAACGGCGCTCTACTACGTGCTGCATCTCGACGACGTCACGCCGTGGCCCGCTTTGTCCCACGCCATCGCCAATAGCAGTCTGATCGTCCTGCTGTTGACCTACGGCACGGTGATCGTCGAAGTCGCCTTCGCGTTCACCCTTTTCAACAGCCGCGTGAGAACCGTCATGGTTGCGATCATGGTGTCCATGCACGTGGGCATCGGGATCCTGCTCGGCCTGCCTTTCTTCGCGTTGGCGATGATCACGGCCGACGCGTTCTTCCTCCCCACCGCACTGCTGCGTCGGGCAGGCGACTGCGTCGCGCGCGCGGTCTCACGAAGGGCACCTGTGGTGCCGAAACCACAGGTGCCCTTCAGAGCGAAGTACTGACTGACGGAAACGAAGACGGATGGCGCCCGCCGACTCGTTAACGAGGGGCGTCAACACCAGCCGGCTAGCGGCCGTAACCACCGTAACCGCGGTAACCGCCGTAATACCCACGATAACCGCCATGGTCGCCACGATAACCACCGTAACCACGGTAACCGCCATGGTCGCCACGATGGCCACCGTAACCACGGTAACCACCGTAATACCCACGATAGCCACCATGGTCGCCACGATAGCCGCCATGGTCGCCACGATAACCACCGTGGCCGCAGCCTTGGCCGCAGCCTTGGCTGCCGTAGTCGCTGCTGTATCCGGATTGGTGACCCTGGCCGTAGCTCAAGTCATGCACCGACGCGGTTCCCGCCGCGCCGATCACCGCGCCGCCGGCCATGACAACACCAGTCGCGCACACCGCGAAGAGACGCTTAACGCGCTGTACTCGCATAGGTAACCTATCCCTCCATCGCCTCGCGCAATGGAACTGCGCGAAATTGATGGCCGAGCCCGCCAAGTGAGATGGGAGCCGGTCGTAGGCGTCGCCGCTGGATTGATGAGAAGCACGTCCCGGGCTCCGAATGCCGCAATGCCGCCCACCTTGGTTCCACGGGGAGCGCTGCGACCACGGGACCCTGCCGAGGAGACTCCCCGGACGGGGTGTGCCCCGATTGCGGCTTCATGTGCAACGCTAGCCCGTTCGCAAATCGACATCCAGTCCGTAGACCAGATTCAGCCCGACCTGATCTCCGTCTGTCTCAGTTCCGACGTCGAGCCCCGGTGGTCGCTTCACGCGCCGGCCGCAGCGTGGTCGTGCCGACCCGTCCGCGCTCGGGGTCGGCCTGGACGGACAGCGCTGAGGCACCCGACCGGCGAGGGCTAAGCTCACATCTTCGAGTGGTCGAGCCACCCACTCATTCCCACCATCTCTCGCGAGGTTGTCACAGTATGCGCACGCTGCCACTTGTGTCGTTATCCATCGTCACGGGCGCTGCCGTGGGAATTGGCGGCCCCCTCCTCGACGCATCCGCCAGCCCATTGGCAAGCGCGCTTGGGGTAGCCCTGGTCGCCGGCTGGTGTTACGCAGCTATCCCCTTTTGCCTCGGCATGGCAAGCACATCCAAGTTGAAGGCCGCCACCGTCGGCACGGCTGCATTGCTCATCACTGTGGTCTCCTACTACTCATTCAAGGCCGCGCAGGGCGATTTCAGGACAGTCGATCTCTCGGAAACCAGCGGCAGAGAGTTCTTCTCATGGGGCGAATTCGCCAGCATGACGTTGTATTGGAGCCTCGCAGCCCTCATCTTGGGACCGCTTCTCAGTGTGGCGGGTTGGACGGCACGCCACGGCGCGATTCGCCTCCCATTTCAACTCCTCGTCCCAGTTATCACACTTGCCGAGACAATGATGCGGTTGCAATTCGAAGCGTCCAGGGCCCCATCTCCAGCGGTATGGGCCTGGGAGTCTGTTCGCGCGATGTCGATAGCGCTGATCGTGCTCCTCAGCGGCGTGGCGGCATGGGAAAAGCACAATCGTCGTTCGCCCGCGCAGCTCGATGGCTGAGTGGCGGGATGAGGCGCCGGCCCACGAACTGGTCAGCGTGCTGCGTCACGATGGCGTCCCGCTCCGCGGCCGACCAGGGTGAAGACGGCCAAGGCGACCGTCGCCGCGGCCCCCGTGGCCAGCGCGTCCGCAACGTACCGGCCCAGACCCGGACGCAGGACGTCGACGAGAGCGAACAGCACGACAGGCCCCGCAAGGCTCGCCGCGACCCCGGCCAGCCAAAAGCGGTGGCTCGCCCAGAACCACTGGGAAAGCCCCATGACGATGAGGGGCGCAGGGGACAGTTGCGGCTCGTCGAGGGCGGCGAGCACGCCGTATCCCAGACCGCTGACCACCCAGCAGGCAACGGCCACGAGCGCCGCCTCACTCCAGGAGACGGACCGGTTCACGCCTGCCGCCCCCCATTCATGGCCCGGGCCCGACGGCGCTCCCACCGCAGGGAAAGGAACGCCACCAGGATCGAACATGTCACGAGCGGTCCGGCAACCCAGCGGATCACGTCCGCCGGCCGGCCCGGCTCCCCGCCGGCCATCAGGGTCACCGACTCGATGGTGAGGGAGTTCCCCAGCAACACATAGCCGAGCCCCCAGGCGAGGACCACCCACACAGGTCCCCGGATCGGCTCCGGTGGCCGACGCGGTTTGAGCGCGGCCCGCCATCCCAACCACACGCAGCCCAGCCCCACAGCCACCATGAGCACGTCCCAGGCCCTGTTGAACACCTCTGTCACGGTCCCGATCCCCCGGCCTTGCTCTCTCACCTCCGGCGGACCTCAGAACGCCAGGCCCCCGGCTCATCATGATGACCGCCCGGACGCGGCCCCTCACCTGCCGAGCACGGCAGACGACCTGCTCGACTGCTTTCCGGTATCCGGCAATGTGGGCCCCCTGACGTCACTTCCACAGACCGCGCGGCCCCCAGAAGGTTTGACGCCCAGTGACGCCCCGGACCGGAGCAGATGGACCTCGGCCGGCCTCACACTGTGCTCGTGGTGCCCGACTCCTCGTGGACGGCTTCGCCGACATGCGGCTCGAAAGAAGCTCACCGGGAGGCTCAGTGATTTCCTGCACCGGGACGTACCGGTACGCGGATCTCGGCGGCGCACGGCACGCCGACGGCGTCGGCGGACAGCGTCAGACCGTGACGCGAAGCCGCACGCGCGGCCTGGCCAGGCCCGTCGGAGGATAACGGCTGGCTGCCGGCCGCTCGCCCTGGCGATGTCACGTCCGCCGCGCATCCAGCGACAAGGCCAATGCACCCAGCACGAGGCCGGCGGGAGCCGCAACTCGTCGCCGAGCGCGCTGACCACAGCGTGAGACGGTGCGCTGATCTCCGGGGGTATGACGAGGGGCCCGTGAC
Organism: Streptomyces sp. NPDC087787; assembly: GCF_044743035.1. NCBI lineage: Bacteria > Bacillati > Actinomycetota > Actinomycetes > Kitasatosporales > Streptomycetaceae > Streptomyces > Streptomyces sp. NPDC087787. The sequence goes on along the minus strand of NZ_JBIUVQ010000015.1, from coordinate 172,659 downwards.
CTGCTGAGTCAGCAGGTCACGGGCCCCTCGTTTCCGTGTGGCGGCGCCAGGATTCGAACCTGGGAAGGCTGAGCCGGCAGATTTACAGTCTGCTCCCTTTGGCCGCTCGGGCACACCGCCTTGGGATGCCGCCGGTCGAACCGCCTTTCGGCGGGCTTCCCGGCAACGACGTAAACAATACCCGATGCCGAGGGGTGCTCCGCCACCCCATTGATCGGCGGCCGTGACCGTCCGGGATGGCTAGGCTGGTGCGGATGCGACCCGCGACCCGCAGGCCGGGATCGGCGGTTCCCCCACGCCCGCCGGCACGCATCCGGCATGACACGCACCCCGACACACCTCGATGCAAGGAGCCACAGGACATGGCCGACTCCAGTTTCGACATCGTCTCGAAGGTCGAGCGGCAGGAGGTCGACAACGCCCTCAACCAGACCGCCAAGGAGATCTCCCAGCGCTACGACTTCAAGGGCGTGGGCGCCTCGATCTCGTGGTCCGGTGAGAAGATCCTTCTGGAGGCGAACTCCGAGGACCGGGTGAAGGCAGTCCTCGACGTCTTCCAGTCCAAGCTGATCAAGCGCGGCATCTCCCTGAAGGCCCTGGACGCGGGCGAGCCGCAGCTGTCCGGCAAGGAGTACAAGCTCTTCGCGTCGATCCAGGAGGGCATCTCCCAGGACAACGCGAAGAAGGTCGCGAAGCTCATTCGCGACGAGGGTCCCAAGGGCGTGAAGGCCCAGGTCCAGGGTGAGGAGCTGCGCGTCAGTTCCAAGAGCCGCGACGACCTCCAGACCGTGATCGCGCTGCTGAAGGGCCAGGACTTCGACTTCGCCCTCCAGTTCGTGAACTACCGGTAGGCGGAGCAGAGGACAGAGCAAAGGGCGGGCACCTGCGCGGTGCCCGCCCTTTCCCGCTCAGTCGCGCGAGTTGCCGAAGAAGATGCGGTAGCCGATCAGCAGCACGAGCGAGCCGCCGATCGCGGCGGCCCAGGTGGCGCCGTCGTAGAGTTGCCGGCTGATCGGGTGGTGCAGCCAGCGGGCGGAGATCCAGCCGCCGAGGAACGCCCCGGCGACGCCGATGAGAGTCGTGACGATGAAGCCGCCCGGGTCGCGCCCCGGCAGCAGGAGCTTCGCGATGGCGCCGGCCAGGAGCCCCAGGATGATCCAGCTGATGATGCCCATGCTCTGAACCTGCCCTTCCGCGCCGTGCCTGCGCTGTCCCGGTGCCTCACGTTCGGTTCGGACAGGCTGTGCTGCTGCGCCGGCAGGCCGCGCGTCGTTCTCGTCGTGCTTGTCACGTGCTGTGATCGTGCCTACCACACGCGTGTGCGTCCCGCGCCAGGAGCGCGTCGTGGAGGAGGACGCCCCGACGGCGTCCCCCGGTTGCACAGGTCAGTAGGGTTCGGGCCATGACCCGGTCCGCTGCCCCGTCCTCGCCCGAGCTGCGGCGCACCCTCGGGGTCGGCGACGCCGTGGTCGTCGGGCTCGGCTCGATGATCGGGGCCGGGATCTTCGCCGCCCTGGGGCCGGCGGCCCGCGCGGCGGGCTCCGGTCTGCTCCTCGGGCTCGCGGTGGCCGCCGTGGTGGCCTACTGCAACGCCGGCTCCTCGGCACGGCTGGCCGCCCGGTATCCGGCCTCCGGCGGCACGTACGTGTACGGGCGCGAACGGCTCGGCATGTTCTGGGGCCACCTGGCGGGCTGGGCGTTCGTCGTCGGCAAGACGGCCTCCTGTGCGGCGATGGCCCTCACCGTGGGCGCGTACGTCTGGCCGGGGCAGGCGCACGCGGTGGCGGTCGCGGCCGTGGTGGCGCTGACCGCCGTGAACTACGGCGGCGTCCAGAAGTCCGCCTGGCTGACGCGGGTCATCGTGGCGGTCGTGCTGGCGGTGCTCGCCGCCGTGGTCGCGGTGTGCCTGGGCTCCGGCGCATCCGCCGCCGACCGGGCGGCCATCGGCGGGTCCGTCGGCGCCGGCGGCGTGCTTCAGGCGGCCGGGCTGCTGTTCTTCGCCTTCGCCGGGTACGCGCGGATCGCCACCCTCGGCGAGGAGGTACGGGATCCCGCGCGCACCATCCGGCGCGCGATCCCGCTCGCCCTCGGCATCACGCTGGCCGTGTACGTGTGCGTGGCGGTGGCCGCGCTCTCCGTGCTGGGGGCGGACGGGCTGGGAAGCGCCGCGGCACCGCTGGCCGACGCGGTGCGGGCGGCCGGGGTGCCGGGACTGGTCCCGGTGGTGCGGGCGGGGGCCGCCGTGGCCGCGCTGGGGTCGCTCCTGGCCCTGGTCCTGGGCGTCTCGCGGACCACGCTGGCCATGGCCCGGGACCGGCATCTTCCCGGGGCGCTGGCGGCCGTCCATCCCCGTTTCCAGGTGCCGCACCGGGCGGAGCTGGCCGTGGGCGCCGTGGTCGCGGTGCTGGCCGCGACGGTCGACGTCCGGGGCGCGATCGGCTTCTCCTCGTTCGGCGTCCTGGCGTACTACGCGATCGCCAACGCCGCCGCCTGGACCCTCGATCCCGCTCCCGCCCGGCGCGCGGTGCCGGCGCTGGGCCTCGTCGGATGCCTGACGCTGGCGTTCGCCCTGCCCTGGCTCTCGGTGGCCGTGGGCAGCGGGGTGCTGGCGGCGGGCATGGCCTCGTACGGCGTACGGCGGTGGTGGGCGGCGCGGTAGGGCACGGCCTGCGGCGCCGGTGCGCCGCGGGATCGTCTCCGAACGTTCCCGATCGCGCTACAAGAGGCAGCGACCGCCCCTGATCCCCCTGACAGCGCCGATACTTGAGCCGGCGGGCAGTACCGGCGGAAACGACATCGAACGACCTTGGAGGATGCCGATCATGAAGGTGATCAACCTGCTGCTCAACCTCGTGTGGCTGGTCTTCTGCGGCATCTGGATGGCGATCGGCTACCTGATCGCCGCGCTGATCTGCTTCGTCCTGATCATCACCATCCCGTTCGGCATCGCGTCGCTGCGCCTCGCGGGATTCGTCCTGTGGCCGTTCGGCCGCGACGCCGTGGAGCGTCCGGGTGCCGGGGCCGGGTCGTTCATCGGCAACGTGATCTGGCTGGTCTTCGCGGGCTGGTGGCTGGCGCTGGGGCACCTGATCACCAGCATCCCGCTGTTCCTGTCGATCATCGGCATCCCCTTCGGGTGGGCCAACCTGAAGCTCATCCCGGCCTCGCTCATGCCCCTGGGGCGTGAAGTGGTGCGGACGGACAACGGGTTCGGCGGACGCTAGTGCTGCGACCGGCTCAGAGCCGGCGGCCGGCCATCTGCTCGAGGCGGGCGATGCGCTCCGCCATCGGCGGGTGCGTGGAGAACATCTTCGACAGTCCCTGACCGGGGCGGAACGGGTTCGCGATCATCATGTGACTCGCGGTCTCGATGCGCGGCTCGGGGGGCAGCGGAAGCTGCTGGGTGCCCGTCTCCAGCTTGCGCAGGGCGCCGGCGAGGGCGAGCGGGTCGCCGGTGAGCCGGGCACCGGACGCGTCCGCCTCGTACTCCCTGGAACGGCTGATGGCCAGTTGGATGAGGGACGCGGCGAGCGGGCCCAGGATCATGATCAGGAGCATGCCGATCAGGCCGGGGCCCTCGTCGTCGTCGGAGCGCCCGATCGGGATCAGCCAGGCGAAGTTGACCAGGAACATGATCACGGAGGCCAGCGCGCCGGCGACGGAGGAGATGAGGATGTCGCGGTTGTAGACGTGGCTGAGCTCGTGGCCGATGACGCCGCGCAGCTCACGCTCGTCCAGGAGGCGCAGGATGCCTTCCGTGCAGCACACGGCGGCGTTGCGCGGGTTGCGGCCGGTCGCGAAGGCGTTGGGCGCCTCGGTCGGGGAGATGTACAGGCGGGGCATGGGCTGGCGGGCCTGGGTGGAGAGGTCGCGGACCATCCGGTACAGGGCCGGGGCCTCGAACTCGCTCACCGGGCGGGCCCGCATGGCACGCAGCGCCAGCTTGTCGCTGTTCCAGTACGCGTACGCGTTGGTGCCGAGGGCGATGAGGACCGCGACGACCAGGCCGGTACGGCCGAAGAAACTGCCGATGAGGATGATGAGTGCGGACAGTCCCCCGAGGAGGACTGCGGTCCTGAGCCCGTTGTGCCGGCGGTGCACGGTACGCCCTCCAAGTGGTGCGGCAGGGGAACCCTTCGCTTGCTGCGTTTCGACTCCACCGGTGCCGTGTGGTGTCACGTCCAGTGGACCCTTCCGAACTGGTCAACGCCAGGCGGCGGCCACGGGTTCCCTGGCGGGTGCGCCGGCGCGCGGGCCGTCCGGGTGAGCGGGGCTCCGGGCGGCACGCGCGCGTGAGGATCGGGTGCCCCACACGCGCGTGGGCAGGCCTGGGTGGCTCCTGCAGGCGTGTGGCGAGGCCCAGTGGCCCGTACGCGCGCGTGGGGCTCCTACGCGCGTGTGGCGAGGCCCCGGGCGCTCAGAACAGGCCGGTGCCGGCGAAGCGGAGCACCAGTTGGGGGGCGCCGGAGAGGGCCACGCCGAGGACGCCCGTCAGGGCGAGGGCGGCGGTGAGGGGGGCCGGGACGCGATGCCGGACGGGTTCGCCCTCGGGGGCGCGGAACAGCAGGGCCGTCCACTGGAGGTAGTAGAACAGCGCGATGACGACGTTGACGGCCATGACGACGGCGAGCCAGCCGAGTCCGGCGTCGACGGCCGCGGAGAACACGGTGACCTTGGCGAACAGCCCGATGACGCCGGGCGGAAGGCCGGCCAGGCAGAGCAGGAAGAAGGCCAGCAGCAGGGCGGTCAGCGGGTTGGTGGCGTACAGGCCGCGGTAGTCGCTGACGCGGTTGCGTTCCCTCGTCCGGCCCACGAGCGCGGCCACGGCGAAGGCACCGATGTTCACGGCGGCGTACATGAGCGCGTAGGCGACCGTGGAGCCGATCGACTTCTGCGGATCCCTGGAGTAGCCGGCGGCGGCGATCGGCACCAGGAGGTAACCGGCCTGGCCGACGGAGGACCAGGCGAGCAGCCGTACCGCGCTGTACGCGCGCGTGGCCCGCTGGCGCAGGGCGCCGACGTTGCCGACGGTCATGGTGAGCGCGGCGAGCACGGCCATCGCGGGACCCCAGGCGCCCGAGTACGACGGGAAGGCGACGACGGTGACGAGGATCAGTCCGGTGAAGCCGACGGCCTTGCCGACGACCGACAGGTAGGCGGCGACCGGCAGGGGGGCTCCCACGTAGGTGTCGGGCACCCAGAAGTGGAAGGGGACGGCGGCGGTCTTGAAGGCGAAGCCGACGAGGGTGAGGACGACGCCGGTCTGGGCGAGCGTGTGGAACTGTCCGTCGACGTGCTGGATGCGTTCGGCGATCCGGGTGAGGTAGAGGGTGCCGGTGGTGGCGTAGACGAAGCTGACGCCGAGCAGGCTGACGGCGGTCGCGGTGACCGAGGACAGGAAGAACTTCAGGGCCGCGTCGGAGGACCTGCGGTCGCCGTTGCGGAGACCGACGAGGGCGAAGGCGGGCAGGGAGGCGACCTCCAGGGCCACGACGAGGGTCGCCAGGTCGCGGGCGGCGGGCAGGAGCGCGGCACCGGCGGCGGAGGCCAGCAGCAGGAACCAGAACTCCCCCTCGGGCAGTGCCCTGCGCGCGTCCTTCAGCGCGGTGGCCGACAGCAGCGCGGTCAGGAGGGCCCCGCCGAGCACGAGGAACTGGATGACGAGGGTGAAACGGTCGGCGGTGTAGCTGCACGCGTCGGGCAGGCCGGACTGGCAGAACGTGGCGCGGTCGCCGTCGAGGAGCGGCAGGAGCAGCAGCGCGGCGGCGGCGAGTCCCCCGACGGAGAGCCGGCCGAGGAGGGGCTTGCGCGCTTGCGGCAGGAAGAGGTCGGCGACGAGGACCACGAGGGCGATCACCGCGGTGAGGGTGGGCGGCGCGACGGCGAGCCAGTCGACGGACTGGACCACCGACGGGGCCGCCGTCTGGGCCAGGGCGCTCATCGGGTGCCTCCTGCGAGGAGCTGCTGCACGGCCGGGTCGGTGAGCCCGAGCAGGGCCTTCGGCCAGAGTCCGGCGAGGACGGTGAGGGCGACGAGCGGGGTCCAGGCCGCGAACTCGTAGCCCCGGACGTCGGCGAGCCGCGGTGCCTGCCGCGGTACGTCGCCCATGCAGACGCGGCGGACCACGACGAGCATGTACGCGGCGGTGAGCAGGGTGCCGAAGGCGCCGATCGCCATGAAGGCGAGGAAGGCGGGCCGGCTGAGGTCGGCGGCGGGCCGGAACGAGCCGAACAGGGCGAGCATCTCGCCCCAGAACCCGGCGAGGCCCGGCAGTCCGAGCGAGGCGACGGCGCCGAAGGCGAGGAGCGCGCCGAGGCGCGGGGCCTTTCCGTACAGCGCGGCGCCCGACTTGTCGGCGAGGGCGTCGAGGTCGGTGGTACCGGTGCGGTCCTTGAGCGCGCCCACCAGGAAGAACAGCAGGCCGGTGATGAGGCCGTGGGCGATGTTGGCGAACAGGGCGCCGTTCACGCCGGTGGGGGTCATCGTGGCGATGCCGAGCAGGACGAAGCCCATGTGGCCGACGGAGGAGTAGGCGATGAGCCGCTTGAGGTCGCCCTTCGCGCCCCGCCGGGCGAGGGCGAGGCAGGCCAGGGATCCGTAGATGATCCCGACGACGGCGAGGGCTGCGAGGTAGGGCGCGAGGGTGCGGAAGCCGTCGGGTGCGATCGGCAGCAGGATGCGGACGAACCCGTACGTGCCCATTTTCAGCAGGACGCCGGCCAGCAGCACCGAGCCGACGGTCGGGGCGGCCGTGTGGGCGTCCGGCAGCCAGCTGTGCAGCGGCCACATCGGCGTCTTGACCGCGAGTCCGAGACCGATCGCCAGAACGGCGATGACCTGCACCGATGCGGTCAGTGACCGGCCGTTGTCAGTGGCGAGTGCCACCATGTCGAAGGTGCCGGCCCTGAGCCCGACGAGGAGCAGGCCGAGCAGCATGACGACCGAGCCGAGCAGGGTGTAGAGGATGAACCGCCAGGCGGCGGCCTGACGGCCCTCGCCGCCCCAGCGGGCGATGAGGAAGTACATCGGGATGAGGACCATCTCGAACGCGAGGAAGAACAGCAGCAGGTCGAGGACGGCGAAGGTCGCGAGGGTGCCGGACTCGAGCAGGAGCAGCAGCGCGACGAACGCCTTCGGGGTGGGTCCCGTGGGCGGCTTGAAGTAGGAGTACAGCGCGCAGAGGAAGGTCAGCAGCGCGGTCAGTACGACGAGGGGGAGGGAAATGCCGTCGACGCCGAGGTGGATGCGCACATGGAGCGCGGGGATCCAGCTGATGTCGGTCGTGGCCTGCATCCTCGACGGGTGGGCGTGGTCGAAGCCGGCGGCGAGGACGATCGCCGCGGCAAGGATCGCGCCGGTCACGGTCACGCCGTGCCGGAGCACGGCCTGCTCGGGCGACTTCCCCTTCAGTCCGGGCGGCGCGGGCAGGAGGGCGGCGAGCGCCCCGAGGAGCGGGCCGGCGACGAGGAATGCCAGAAGGAACTGCATCACGGACTCGTTGATATCGATCACGCCTGCTCACGCTCCCGTGGCCAGAAGGACGGCGGCGACCGCCAGGACGACGGTGCCGGCGAGCAGCGCGCTCACATAGGTCTGGACGTTGCCGGTCTGGGCGCGCCGTACGGCGGCTCCGAGCAGGCGGGGTACGGCTCCGGCGCCGCGTACGTAGGTCTCGACGACCTCCCGGTCGAGGAACCGGACGAGGCTCGCTCCGGCCAGCACCGGGCGGACGAAAAGGGCCGTGTACACGGCGTCGAGGTGGAAGCCGGCGGCCGCGTGCCGGTGCAGCGGTCCGAGCAGCAGCCGTCCGGGGTCGGCGGGGTCGGGCGCGTGGGCGATGTCCCCGTACCCGGGCCGGTGGGTGGCGATGGCCTCGGCCTCGACGAGTCCGGCGCCGCCCTCGGGGTGGGCGGCGACGGCACCGAGGGGGGTCCGGGCGGCGAGCGCGGTGGTGTGCTGCCAGGCGCCGAAGATGACGATGCCGCCGACCAGGGCCACGCCGGTGCCGAGGACGGAGGTGACGAGCGTGGGGGTCAGGTCCCGGCCGTCGAACCATCCGGGCAGGAGCCGGAAGGCGAGGCCGCCGAAGGCGAGGGACGGAATGGCGAGCACCCAGAGCACGGCGTTCATGACGAGGGGCTGCCTGCCGTGGTCGGGGGCCTCTGCGCCCCGGCCGCGGAAGGCCAGCAGCCACAGGCGCATGGCGTAGGCGCCGGTGAGCAGGGCGGTGAGGAGACCGGCCACGAGGACGGTCCAGCCGGCCGCCGCGGGGGCGTGGCCGGTGTGGCCGGTGGCCGCGCGTTCGGCGGCGCCGAGGACGGACTCCTTGGAGAAGAAGCCGCTGAAGGGAGGGATCGCGGCGAGGGCGAGGAGCGCCACGGTCATCGTCCAGTAGGCGTCCGGGACGCGGGCGCGCAGGTTGCTCATGCGGGACATGGCGGCCAGTGAGTTGGTGCCGGACGCGTGGATGATCACGCCGGCCGCGAGGAACAGCAGCGCCTTGAAGGCGCCGTGCGACAGGAGGTGGAAGACGGCCGCGCCGCGGTCGCCGACGGCGAGCGCGCCGGTCATGTAGCCGAGCTGGCCGATCGTCGAGTAGGCGAGGACGCGTTTGATGTCGTCCTGGGCGAGCGCGGCGAGCGCCGAGCCGGCCATCGTCACGGCGGCCATGACGGCGAGGACGACCATCGCGGCCGAGGAGGCCTGGAAGACGGGGAGGAGCCGGGCGACGAAGTAGACACCGGCGGCGACCATCGTCGCGGCGTGGATCAGCGCGGAGACGGGCGTCGGGCCGGCCATGGCGTCGGGGAGCCAGGTGTGCAGCGGGAACTGCGCCGACTTGCCCGCCACGCCGGCGAGGAGCAGCAGGGCGATCAGGGTCGGGTGGTGCAGTCCGCCGCTCGCGACGGCGCCGAGGACCTTGGTGATCCGGAAGGATCCCGCGTCGGTGCCGAGCGCGAACAGGCCGATCAGGAAGGGCACGTCGCCGAGCTTGGTGACCAGGAAGGCCTTGATGGAGGCGGCGCGGGCCTCGGGGGTCTCCCAGTAGTGGCCGACCAGGAAGTAGGAGCAGATGCCCATGACCTCCCAGCCGACCAGCAGCACGATCAGGTCGCCGGAGTAGACGACGAGCAGCATCGCGGAGGTGAACAGGGAGACGAGCGCGGCGTACGAGGGGTAGCGCGGGTCGTCGCGCAGGTAGCCCGTGGAGTAGATCTGCACGCAGGTGGCGACGACGGCGACCAGCACGGCGACGAGCGCGGCGAAGCCGTCGATGTGCAGGGCGAGTTCGATGGGCACCGAGCCGGTGGGGGTGAGCTCGGTGGCTGCGTCGACGGCCCGGCCGCCGCCCTGGTCCGCGGCGACCAGCACGGCCAGGACCAGGGAGGCGAGGGTCGGCAGGACGGCGAGCGGGCGGACGAAGCCGGGCGCGGTGCGGCCGAGCAGCAGGCCGGCCACGGCGCCGAGGAACGGAAGGAGCGGAACGAGGACGGCGAGGGTGGTCGTGGTCACGCGGTGGCCTCAGCCTTCTCGGCGGCCTCTGCTGTCGCGGCGGCGCCGTGGGGGCCGTCGTCGGAGTCGTCGGGGCCCTCGGCGGAGTCGCGGAGCCGGTCGATGTCCGAGGTGCCGCGGTTGCGGTGGACGGCGAGGACGATCGCCAGGCCGATGCCGATCTCGGCGGCGGCGATGGCGATGGTGAACAGGGTCAGGGCCTGCCCGGAGTGCAGGGTCTCGATCGCGGCCCTGCTGAGCCAGACGTCGAAGGCGACCAGGTTGAGGTTGACGGCGTTGAGCATGAGCTCGACGGACATCAGGACCAGGATCGCGTTGCGGCGGGCGAGGACGCCGTACAGGCCGGTGCAGAACAGGAGGGCGGAGAGCACGGCGGGATAGGCGAGGTGCATCAGCGGACACCTTCCTTCGCGCCCGGGTCGCCGTCGGTTCCCGCGGCCGGGGTGGCGGCAGCGGATTGGGCGGCGGAATCGGCCGCCTTCGCCTTGCGGGACAGGACGATCGCACCGACCAGCGCGGCCAGGAGGAGGACGGAGAGGGCCTCGAAGGGCAGGACCCAGTTCTGGAACAGGCTCTCGCCGGTGACCCTCGTCGATCCGGCGGCGGCGCCGTCCAGGTCGATCCAGGTGGCGCGGAAGGCGTCGACGACCACCCAGACCAGGGCGGCCGCGGCGGCGACGGCCACGGTCAGGGCGGCCCAGCGGTTGCCGGAGTCGGCGTCCGGGGAGCGGCCGATGGGCGCCTTGGTGAGCATCAGGCCGAACAGGAGGAGGACGACGACGGAACCCACGTAGATGAGGACCTGCACCCAGGCGATGAACTCGGCGGTGAGCAGCAGGTACTCCACGGCAAGGCCGCCGAGGGTGACCACCAGCCACAGGGCGGCGTGCACGAGCTGCCGGGTGGTGACGGTGACGAGGGCGGCGCCGAAGGTGACCAGGCCGACGAGGAGGAAGGCGATCTCGACGCCGGTCGGCGAGAGGAAGCCGTGGCTTGCGGCGGCGAGGCTCACGCGTCCCCCTCCCGCGGTTCGGCCTGCGCGGCCGCCAGCTTCTCGGCGGTCCTGCGGGCGGCGGCGATCTCCTTGGGCTCCTCGGCGCCGGGGTCGAGGGCGGGTGGCGCGGGCACGGTCCACATCCACTCGCGCAGCTTGTCGCGCTCGTGGGTGAGGTCGCGGATGTCGGTCTCGGCGTACTCGAACTCCGGGGACCAGAACAGGGCGTCGAAGGGGCAGACCTCGATGCAGATACCGCAGTACATGCACAGGGAGAAGTCGATGGCGAAGCGGTCGAGGACGTTGCGGCTGCGTTCGCGGCCGCCGGGGGTCGCCGCGGGGACCGTCTCCTTGTGGGAGTCGATGTAGATGCACCAGTCCGGGCACTCGCGGGCGCACAGCATGCAGACGGTGCAGTTCTCCTCGAACAGGCCGATGACGCCGCGGGTGCGCGGCGGGAGGCCGGGCTGGACGTCGGGGTACTGCTCGGTGACGGTCTTCTTCGTCATCGTGCGGAGGGTGACGGCCAGGCCCTTGGCCAGGCCGCTGCCGGGGATGGGGGCCATGGCTACTGGATCACCACCTTGACGATGCCGGTGAGGGCGATCTGGGCGAGGGAAAGGGGGACGAGGAGGGTCCAGGAGAACTTCTGGAGCTGGTCCTCGCGCAGCCGCGGGTAGGTGACGCGGAGCCAGATGACCACGAAGGCGAGGACCGCCGTCTTCAGCAGGGTCCAGACCCAGCCGAGGCCGGCGTCGCCCCAGGGGCCGTGCCAGCCGCCCAGGAAGAGGACGGTGGTCAGGCCGCACAGGACGACGATCCCGGCGTACTCGGCGAGCAGGAACAGGGCGAAGCGCAGACCGGTGTACTCGGTGTACGCGCCGAAGATGATCTCCGAGTCGGCGACGGGCATGTCGAACGGCGGGCGTTGCAGTTCGGCGAGGCCTGCGACGAAGAAGACGATCGCGCCGACGATCTGCCAGGGCAGCCACCACCAGTGGAAGGCGTGGACGATGCCGGGCAGGGAGACCGTGCCTGCCGCCATCGCCACGGAGGCGGCGGCGAGCAGCATCGGCAGTTCGTAGGCGAGGAGCTGGGCGGCGGTGCGCAGGCCGCCGAGGAGGGAGAACTTGTTGGCGGAGGCCCAGCCGGCCATGAGCGAGCCGAGGACTCCGACGGCCATGACCGCGAGCACGAAGAAGATGCCCGCGTCGAGGACCTGACCGACGGCGCCCTCGCCGGGGCCGATCGGGATGGCGAGCAGCACGAGGAGGTAGGGCAGCAGGGCCACGGCGGGGGCGAGCTGGAAGACACGGCGGTCGGCGTCGGCCGGGACCACATCCTCCTTCTGTGCGAACTTCACGCCGTCCGCGACGAGTTGGGCCCAGCCGTGGAAGCCGCCGGCGTACATGGGGCCGAGGCGGCCCTGCATGTGCGCCATCACCTTGTGCTCGGTCTGCCCCACGATCAGGGGGAAGGTCAGGAACACCGCGAAGACGATGACCAGTCGCAGGGCGACGTCGACGGCGTCGTTCACCGCGGGCCTCCTTCCGGTTCGTCGGGCGTGGTGGGGGGTTCGGTGGCGTCGGGGCCGTCGTCCTCGGGGGCCGGTCCCGGTTTCGGTTCGGGTTCATCGAACGCCGGGCGGGCGTGGTGCCAGGGGGCGTCCGAACCGCGCGGTTGCGTGGACGGCTCGGGAGCCGCCGCCTGCCCGCGCTGGGACGCCGAGCCCTCGCTCGCACTCCGCGCCCGCCGAGCCCCCGCGGCCCCGGCCCGCTGCGGCGCCGACCCGTCGGCCGCCGGGCGGCGGTCGCCGTCCTCCCGTGTGTTCTCGGCGGGCGGCTCGGCCTTCGGTGGCGTGGCCGGGGGCGGGGTCGCGGCGCGCTCGGGTGCCGTTCCGGCTTCCGCCGCCGCGGTGGGCCCGGGGGCATCCGTGGGTCCCGTCACCGTCTCGTCGCGGTGAGCCGTCTGGCTTGCCGAGCCCTCGCCGGCGCTGCGCGTGCGGCGGGGCCCCGTGGCGGGTGGTGCCGTCTCCGTCCGGCCGGTCGAGCCCTCCGCCGCCGTGCGGGTGCGGCGGACCGGGCGGTCGCCCGCCGCTCGGGCCGCGCCCCGCGCCGGGCGGGACGGGGCCGGCGGGAGCTGGCCCTTCTGGGGGCCCCACTCGTTGGGGTCGGGCACGCCCGGCGGCAGCATCTGGCGGCGCTTGGGGCCGCCGTGGGCGACACCCGCCGCAGGCTCCCCAGGTTCCTTGGCGCCCGGCCAGGCCTTGGCGACGCGGGCCGCGAGGACGAAGTCCTTGCGGAGCGGGTGGCCCTCGAAGGTCTCCGGCAGGAGGAGGTGGTCCAGGCCGGGATGGTCCCGGAAGGAGACGCCGAACATCTCGTGCGTCTCCCGTTCGTGCCAGGCCGCGCCCGCGTAGACGTCCACCGCGGTGGGCAGGACGGGCGCCTCGTGCGCGACCGTCGTACGCACCAGCAGGCGCCGTACCGGGGCGAGGGCGACGACGTGGGCCGAGACGCGAAAGCCCGTGCCCGGCTCGTCGACGGCGCTCAGCCAGTCGAAGTACGTGCAGCCCAGCTCGTCGCGGGCGGTCAGCAGCGCGGAGATCCACGTGTCCGGCGGCACGTCCACCGTCAGGACCTCGTAGGACTCCTCCGCCGTGGCGCCGGTCCCGAAGAGTTCCTCGACGGGTGCGGGCAGCCAGCCGGCCCCACTCATCGCGGGTCCCCCTCGCCGGTGGTCGCGGTGGCCGGCGGCCGTACGAGCCCGCTCTGCAGCGCGGCCGTCGACGGGCGGGCCGCCCCGGTCGCGTATCGCTCCCCCAGGGACTCGCGCGCGATCTTCTCCTGGAGTTTCAGGATCCCCTGGAGCAGCGCCTCGGGGCGCGGCGGGCAGCCGGGGACGTAGACGTCCACCGGGATGATCTGGTCGACGCCCTTGGTGACGGAGTACGAGTCCCAGTAGGGGCCGCCGCAGTTGGAGCAGGCGCCGAAGGAGATGACGTACTTGGGCTCCGGCATCTGCTCGTACAGCCGCTTGACCGCCGGGGCCATCTTGTCCGTGACCGTGCCGGACACCACCATCAGGTCGGCCTGGCGGGGCCCGGGCGCGAACGGGATCACGCCGAGGCGGATGAAGTCGTGCCGGGCCATCGACGCGGCGATGAACTCGATCGCGCAGCAGGCGAGGCCGAAGTTGAAGACCCAGAGCGAGTAGCGCCGGCCCCAGTTCAGGACGACCTTCATCGGCTCCGGGGCGAGCCGGGCGAGCGCGCCCAGCCGCTTCGGCTCCGGCAGCGGCACCGGTTCGGGGGTGCGGGGGGTCACGTCCATGCCAGGACGCCCTTCTTGTATGCGTACAGCAGGCCCACGGCCAGGAAGCCGAGGAAGATGAACATCTCCACGAGCGTCGTCGCGCCGTAACCGGGGGCGGCGAAGACCGTCGCCCAGGGGAACAGGAAGATCGAGTCGACGGCGAAGATCACGTACAGGAACGCGTAGACGTAGTAGCGGACCTGGGTGTGCGCCCAGCCCTCGCCGACGGGGTCGACGCCGCACTCGTACGTCAGCAGTTTCTCCGGGGTGGGGACCACCGGGCGCAGCAGGCGTCCCGCGCCGAAGGCGACGGCGACGAACAGCACGCCGACGAGGGCGAGCAGTCCGACGACCGAGTAGGACTGGAAGTAGTCCGCCGCGACGACGGCGGTCGACCCCCGCAACGTCTCCCGCACCGTCCGTTCCCTCACTCCCTGGCCCTGTCGGGCCCGTTTCCCCTGCCCCGTGGTGTTCGCCTGTTCGACGATCTGTACGCACGGGAGTCTAGGCCCTGATAAAGGACGGGTAAGCAGCCCGTCACACCGTGGGACGCGGAGGTGGGGTTTTCCCCAGTGGGTGAGGGCGGCCCACCTCATGGCGCCGTCGGCCGCGGCACGGCACGCTGGCCCCTATGACCGCTCGCATTCCCGCCGCCGATCCCGCGGCAGACGGCGCCGGGGACCGGCTGCCGCCGGCCCGTTTCGCCTACGACCTGCCCACCTGGAAGGAGATCACGCATCTGCTGGTGAATCTGCCAGTGTCGCTGTGCGGCTTCGTCTATGTGGTGACGGTGCTGACGACCGGCAGCGCGCTGACGCTCACCGTGATCGGTTTCCCGCTGCTTGCGCTCGGGCTGATGGGCTCGCGGTTGCTGGGCCGGCTGGAGCGGGCGCGGGCGCGGGCGCTGCTCGGGGTGCGGATCGACGAGCCGAGCCCGCTGTCGCAGCACGGCGCGGAGGGACTGGTCGGGCGGATCTGGACGGCGCTGAAGGACCCGGTGGGCTGGCGTTCGTCGCTCTACCACTTCATACGGATGCCCTGGGGGGTGCTCACCTTCGCGGTGACGCTGGTCTCGCTCTTCGTGCTCTGGCCGGTGCTGCCCTTCGTCGCGCGGGGCCTGGCGAACGTGGACCGGGCGATGGTGCGCGGCCTGCTGTCGCCGTCCGACGAGTTGGAGCGGCGGATCGCCGAGCTGGAGTCGGACCGCGGGGTCGTGGTGGACACGGCCGCCGCGGATCTGCGGCGCATCGAGCGGGACCTGCACGACGGGGCGCAGGCCCGGCTGGTCAATCTGGCCATGGGTCTGGGCCTGGCCAAGGAGAAACTGCTGGAGGGGCAGTCGGACGAGCATGTCGCCGCGATGGTCGAGGAGGCGCACGGCGAGGTGAAGCTCGCGCTCCAGGAGTTGCGCGACCTGGCCCGGGGCATCCATCCCGCCGTGCTCACCGACCGGGGCCTGGACGCGGCCCTGTCGGCGGTGGCCTCGCGCTGCACGGTTCCGGTGCAGGTGACGGTCGAGCTGGAGGCACGTCCGGCCGCAGCCATCGAGGGCATCGCCTACTTCACGGTCTCCGAGCTGCTCCAGAACGTCAGCAAGCACAGCGGGGCACGGTCCGCCTCCGTCGACGTCTGGCGGACCGACGACCGGCTGCTGATCCAGGTCGGTGACGACGGCAGCGGCGGCGCCCGGCTGGACGGCGGGACGGGCATGCGCGGTCTGGCCGAGCGGCTGGACGCGGTGGACGGCCTGTTCGTCGTCGAGTCGCCGCCGGGCGGTCCGACGACGGTCACGGCGGAGCTGCCGTGGCGGGACCGCACGGACGGGGCGGACCCGGCCGGGTCCGGCGTGGCCGCCTCCGGCAGGGGCGCCCCCCGCCGGAGGTAGGGAAAACCCCCCGCCCAGGACGCCGACGTGCTCCATGGTCCCGCCGGGCGGGGCCGAGCACCCTGGGAGTACGGCGGAACAGCCGCAGGAGACACGGAACGAGGGGACGGGACGACGCCGATGGCCACCCAGTACCGATCGCAGCACGCACCGGGGTACGGGCCCTACAGCGCGGGCGGGTTCCACGACGGTGGCACCCGCCGGGAACGGCACCTGCTGCCGGCCGGGCTGCGGGCGCCGTTCGAGGCGCGCAGCTGGCGCGAGTTCGGGTACGTGCTGCTGAACCTGCCGATCGGCATCATGCTGTTCACCTACGCGGTGACGATGGTGTCGCTGGGCGCGGGCCTGCTGGTGACGTTCCTGGGTGTCCCGGTGCTGGCGGCGACGCTCGCCGGCTGCCGCCTGTTCGGCGTGCTGGAGCGGGCGCGGGCGCGCCGGCTGCTCGGCCTGGAGGTGGCCGAGCCGCAGCCGCTGCGGGCGGCGAAGCCGGGCGTCCTGGCCTGGACGGGAGCCCTCCTGAAGAGCGGCGCCTCCTGGCGGGCCCTGCTCTACGCGATCCTGCACTTTCCGTGGGCGGTGTTCTCCTTCTCGGTGTCGCTGGTCTTCTGGACGCTGGGCTGGAGCCTGCTGACGTATCCGCTGTGGTTCTGGGTGTTCCCGATGTGGGCCGGCCAGGGCGGGCTCCAGCTCTACGGCGACGGTCAGCACGGCGTCTATCTGGACAATCCTTTCGAGATCACGGTGACCGCGCTGGTGGGGCTGCTGTTCACGCTGGCCACGCCGTGGATCGTGCGAGCGCTGACGATGGTGGACCGGGTGCTGGTTTACGGGCTGCTGGGGCCGTCGCGGCTGTCGGCGCGCGTGGTGGAGCTGGAGTCGGACCGCGGTGTCGTGGTGGACACGGCCGCCGCTGACCTGCGGCGCATCGAGCGGGACCTGCACGACGGGGCGCAGGCCCGGCTGGTGGCGCTGGCGATGGACCTGGGCCTGGCCAAGGAGAAACTGACGGAGGATCCGCAGGCGGCGGCGCGGATGGTGGACGAGGCGCACGGCGAGGTGAAGACCGCGTTGCAGGAGCTGCGGGACCTGGCGCGGGGCATCCACCCGGCCGTGCTCACCGACCGGGGCCTGGACGCGGCCCTGTCGGCGGTGGCCTCGCGCTGCACGGTTCCGGTGCGGGTGGAGGTCGATCTGGACGAGCGGCCGGCGGCGGCCATCGAGGGGATCGCCTACTTCACGGTCTCCGAGCTGCTCCAGAACGTCAGCAAGCACAGCGGGGCACGGTCGGCCTCGGTGGACGTCTGGCGGGCGGAGGACCGGCTGATGCTCCAGGTCGAGGACGACGGGGTCGGGAACGCGGACGTGTCCAAGGGGTCCGGCCTCGCAGGACTGGCCGAGCGGCTGGACGCGGTGGACGGGATCCTCGTCGTGGACTCGCCGTCCGGGGGCCCCACCCGGGTGACGGCGGAGCTGCCCTGGCGGCGCTGAGCACCCAAGAAGTCCGCTGATGACGGCCTGCCGTCGCGTCCGCTCCGGTCGCGGCGGCAGGCCGAAACATCTGGTCGCCTCCCTACACTTCCCCTGGCCCGGGCGCGGCGCGTTCCGAATACTGGAATGCTGGACCGTGTCGCACGGAAGGCCGTGGGGCGAGGCTGTGGGGGGCCGAGGATCGTGGAGGACAGGGTGCGGGTGGTCATCGCCGAGGATTCAGTGCTGCTCAGGGAGGGCCTGACCCGGCTGCTGACCGACCGCGGACACGAGGTCGTGGCGGGCGTCGGGGACGCCCAGGCGCTGATCAAGACCATCGCGGAGCTGCACGACCAGCAGGCGCTGCCGGATGTCGTCGTGGCGGACGTGCGCATGCCGCCGACGCACACCGACGAAGGGGTCAGGGCCGCGGTGCAGCTGCGCAAGGCGCACCCCGAGCTGGGCGTGCTCGTGCTCTCGCAGTACGTGGAGGAGCGGTACGCCACCGAGCTGCTGGCCGGCTCCAGCCGCGGGGTCGGCTATCTGCTCAAGGACCGGGTGGCCGAGGTGCGCGAGTTCGTGGACGCGGTGGTCCGGGTGGCCGAGGGCGGTACGGCCCTGGATCCGGAGGTCGTCGCCCAGTTGCTCGGCCGCAGCCGCAAGCAGGACGTGCTGGCCGGGCTCACCCCGCGGGAGCGGGAGGTGCTGGGACTGATGGCCGAGGGGCGGACGAACTCGGCGATCGCCCGGCAGCTCGTGGTGAGCGACGGCGCGGTCGAGAAGCACGTCAGCAACATCTTCCTCAAGCTCGGACTGTCCCAAAGTGATGGGGATCACCGGCGTGTTCTGGCCGTGCTCACCTATCTGAACTCGTGATCGTCCGACACTGTCTCGAAGTCTGCGAGCCGTCTCATCGGCACGTCCAGCATGCGAACGATGCCAGGAAGGCGACCCTCGCGGTCGTAGGGTTGAAGCCGGGAAGGTCTTCGGGAAGGCCGCTCCCACACAGCAGCCTCGAAGGAGGTCCAGTTCAGTGACCAGCCAGGTCAGCAGTCCAGCGGAGCAGGCCGATGGTGCCGTCGTAGGAGAGCAGCGCAGGGCGGCCGGGACCAAGGACGTCCGCCGCCTGGACCGGGTGATCATCCGGTTCGCCGGTGACTCGGGTGACGGTATGCAGCTCACCGGTGACCGCTTCACCTCGGAGACGGCGACGTTCGGGAACGATCTGTCGACGCTGCCGAACTTCCCGGCCGAGATCCGGGCCCCCGCAGGAACCCTGCCGGGTGTGTCCTCCTTCCAGCTGCACTTCGCCGACCACGACATCCTGACCCCCGGGGACGCGCCGAACGTGCTGGTCGCGATGAACCCGGCCGCGCTGAAGGCCAACGTCGGCGACCTGCCGCGCGGCGCGGAGATCATCGTCAACACCGACGAGTTCACCAAGCGCGCGATGCAGAAGGTCGGCTACGACGCCTCTCCGCTGGAGGACGGCTCGCTGGACGGCTACCACCTGCACCCGGTGCCGCTGACCACCCTGACGGTCGAGGCCCTCAAGGAGTTCGACCTGTCCCGCAAGGAGGCCGAGCGCAGCAAGAACATGTTCGCGCTGGGCCTGCTGAGCTGGATGTACCACCGGCCCACGGAGGGCACGGAGAAGTTCCTGCGGACGAAGTTCGCCCGGAAGCCGGACATCGCGGCGGCGAACATCGCCGCGTTCCGCGCCGGCTGGAACTTCGGTGAGACGACGGAGGACTTCGCGGTCTCCTACGAGGTCGCCCCGGCCGCCAAGGCCTTCCCCGTCGGCACGTACCGCAACATCTCCGGGAACCTGGCCCTGGCGTACGGCCTGGTGGCGGCCTCCCGCCAGGCGGACCTGCCGCTGTACCTGGGCTCCTACCCGATCACCCCGGCCTCGGACATCCTGCACGAGCTGTCCAAGCACAAGAACTTCGGTGTGCGGACCTTCCAGGCCGAGGACGAGATCGCCGGCATCGGCGCCGCCCTCGGGGCCGCCTTCGGCGGGTCCCTCGCGGTGACGACCACCTCCGGCCCCGGCGTGGCGCTCAAGAGCGAGACGATCGGCCTCGCGGTGTCGCTGGAGCTGCCGCTGGTGGTGGTGGACATCCAGCGCGGCGGGCCGTCCACCGGCCTGCCCACCAAGACCGAGCAGGCGGACCTGCTGCAGGCGATGTACGGCCGCAACGGCGAGGCGCCGGTCCCGGTCGTCGCCCCGTGCACCCCGGCGGACTGCTTCGACGCGGCCCTGGAGGCGGCCCGGATCGCGCTGACCTACCGCACTCCGGTCTTCCTGCTCTCCGACGGCTACCTCGCCAACGGCTCCGAACCCTGGCGCATCCCCGAGACCGACGAACTGCCCGACCTGCGCGTGCAGTTCGCGCAGGGCCCCAACCACACCACGGCCGACGGCACCGAGGTGTTCTGGCCCTACAAGCGCGACACCGAGACCCTGGCCCGCCCGTGGGCGGTCCCGGGCACGCCGGGCCTGGAGCACCGCATCGGCGGCATCGAGAAGCAGGACGGCACCGGCAACATCTCCTACGACCCCGCCAACCACGACTTCATGGTCCGCACCCGGCAGGCCAAGATCGACGGCATCGAGGTCCCGGACGTCGAGGTCGACGACCCGGACGGCGCGCGCACCCTCGTCCTGGGCTGGGGCTCCACCTACGGGCCCATCACGGCGGCGGTGCGCCGGCTGCGCGCGGCCGGGGAGTCCATCGCGCAGGCGCACCTGCGCCATCTCAACCCCTTCCCGAAGAACCTCGGCGCGGTCCTGAGGGGCTACGACAAGGTGGTGATCCCCGAGATGAACCTCGGTCAGCTCGCCACCCTGGTCCGGGCGAAGTACCTGGTGGACGCACACTCGTACAACCAGGTCAACGGCATGCCGTTCAAGGCGGAACAGCTCGCCACGGCTCTCAAGGAGGCCATCGATGGCTGAGACGTCCACGGAAGGCACGGGCACGGCCGAGGCGCTCTCCCTGGTGCCGAAGGCCCAGGCCCGGCAGTCCATGAAGGACTTCAAGTCCGACCAGGAAGTGCGCTGGTGCCCCGGCTGCGGCGACTACGCGATCCTCGCGGCCGTCCAGGGCTTCATGCCGGAGCTGGGACTGGCCAGGGAGAACATCGTCTTCGTCTCCGGCATCGGCTGCTCCTCCCGCTTCCCGTACTACATGAACACCTACGGGATGCACTCCATCCACGGCCGCGCCCCCGCCATCGCCACCGGCCTGGCCACCTCGCGCCGCGACCTGTCGGTGTGGGTCGTCACCGGTGACGGCGACGCGCTGTCCATCGGCGGCAACCACCTCATCCACGCCCTGCGCCGCAACGTCAACCTCAAGATCCTGCTGTTCAACAACCGGATCTACGGCCTGACCAAGGGCCAGTACAGCCCCACCTCCGAGATCGGCAAGATCACCAAGTCGACGCCGATGGGCTCCCTCGACGCCCCCTTCAACCCGGTCTCCCTCGCCATCGGCGCCGAGGCGTCCTTCGTCGCCCGCACCATCGACTCCGACCGCAAGCACCTCACCGAGGTGCTGCGCCAGGCCGCCGCCCACCCGGGCACCGCGCTGATCGAGATCTACCAGAACTGCAACATCTTCAACGACGGCGCCTTCGACGCCCTCAAGGACCGCCAGCAGGCCCAGGAGGCGCTGATCCGCCTGGAGCACGGGCAGCCGATCCGTTTCGGGGCTGGGGGCACCTCCCGCTCGAGCGAAGCCGAGAGTGGGGGAGGCGAGCGCGGTGTGGTCCGGGACGCGCGCACCGGCGACCTGTCCGTCGTGGACGTCACCCCGGCCAACGAGTCCGAGATCCTCGTCCACGACGCGCACGCGGCCTCCCCGACCACGGCGTTCGCGCTGTCCCGGCTGGCCGACCCCGACACCCTCCACCACACCCCGATCGGTGTCTTCCGGTCCGTCGACCGCCCGGTCTACGACACCGCGATGGCCGACCAGCTCGACGCGGCGATCGAGCAGCGGGGCAAGGGCGACCTGGCCGCGCTGCTGGCCGGCGGGGACACCTGGACGGTCGTCGGCTGAGCCGCCCCTTACGACTGCTCCGGCGGCTCCGGCTGTTCCGGCTCACGAGGCCCGGGTCCGCGCGACCCGGGCCTCGCCTCATGCCCGGCGGCCCTCGTCCTGTGCCCGCCGGGCGTCGTCGTACGTCCGCCGGGCCTGCTCGACGTCCGCCATGCGCTCCTGGGTCCACAGCGCGAGCGTCCGTACCTGTTCGGCGGCCTCCCGGCCGAGGCCGGTGAGGGAGTAGTCGACCCGGGGCGGGATCACCGGCTTGGCGTCGCGGTGGACCAGCCCGTCGCGCTCCAGGGTCTTCAGCGTCTGGGTGAGCATCTTCTCGCTGACACCCGCCTCGCTGACCCGGCCGACGGCGCGGCGCAGCTCGCTGAAGCGGTGGGGCCGCTCCAGCAGTTCGATCAGCACGAGGACGCCCCACCGGCTGGTGACGTGCTCCAGGACCAGTCGGTACGGGCACATCGCCGCGTCGGCGACGTCGTCCCTCGCCGCACCCCTCGCTTCCACTCCTGCACTTACCGCCATGCCAGTACCTTACTTCAAAGTGGGTACTTTCGAAAAGATAGCGCTTCTCCTAGCGTGGGGGCACAGACACCCCCACGAGGAGACTTCCATGAGCATCGTCGTCACCGGAGCCACCGGGCACCTCGGCCGCCACGTCGTGGAACAACTGCTGGAGAAGGTTCCGGCCGACCAGGTCGTCGCTGTCGTACGCAGCCCCGAGAAGGCCGCTGACCTCGCCGAGCGCGGCGTGCGGATCGCGGTCGCCGACTACAACGCGCCCGAGACCTTCGAGGGCCTGTTCTCGGCCGGCGACAAGGTCCTGCTGATCTCCGGCAACGAGTTCGACAAGGGCCGGGTCCGGCAGCACCGGGCCGTCATCGACGCGGCCCGTGCCGCCGGTGTGGCGCTGCTCGCCTACACCAGCGCCCCCGGCCCCCTGAAGGCCGCCCTCGCCGACGACCACCGCGGCACCGAGGAGGCGCTGCTGGCCTCCGGGGTGCCCTACGTGCTGCTGCGCAACGGCTGGTACCACGAGAACTACACCGAGCAGCTCGCCCCCGTCCTGGAGCACGGCGCCGTCGTGCACGCCGCCGGCGAGGGTCGCATCTCCTCCGCCTCGCGCGCCGAGTACGCGGCCGCCGCCGTCGCCGTCCTGACCGGGGAGGGCCACGAGAACCGGACGTACGAGCTGGGCGGGGACGAGGCGTGGAGCCTCGCCGAGTACGCCGCCGAGCTGAGCCGGCAGACCGGCAGGACGATCACGTCCAACCCGGTCACCGTCGAGGAGTTCGCGGGCGTCCTGGCCGGCGCGGGGCTGCCCGGGCCGATCGCCGCGATCCTGGCGGGCGTGGACGCCTCCATCGAGAAGGGCGAGCTGGTGGTCACCTCCGGCGACCTGTCCCGTCTGATCGGACGCCCCACCAGCCCGGTCTCGGAGGCGATCAGCGCGGCGCTGGAGGACTGAGCGGCACAGGAGGAATCGTCACCCGCCCGTCATGACCGTTCAGCAAGACGGACATGACAGGCGGGGGCGCGTGGCGCTACCTTCTTTGATGCCCGCCGCACGGTACGCGGCCGGGCGTGAAGGAGGAACCAGTGAGCGAGCAGCCGAGGGGCGAGCGGCGCACAGGACTGCTGAACGGCATCGCCGCCTACGGGATGTGGGGCCTCGTCCCCATCTTCTGGCCGCTGCTCAAACCCGCCGGGGCGATCGAGATCCTCGCGCACCGCATGGTGTGGTCCCTGGCCTTCGTCGCCGTCGCCCTGCTCGTCGTACGCCGCTGGGCCTGGGCCGGCGAACTGCTGCGCCAGCCGCGCAGGCTGGCCCTCGTCGTGATCGCCGCCGCGGTGATCACCGTCAACTGGGGCGTCTACATCTGGTCCGTCAACAGCGGGCACGTGGTGGAGGCCTCCCTCGGCTACTTCATCAACCCGCTGGTCACCATCGCGATGGGCGTGCTGCTCCTCAAGGAGCGGCTGCGGCCCGTGCAGTGGGCGGCGGTCGGCACCGGCGCCGCCGCCGTCGTCGTGCTCACCATCGGCTACGGCCGCCCGCCCTGGATCTCCCTCTGCCTCGCCTTCTCCTTCGCCACCTACGGCCTGGTGAAGAAGAAGGTCAACCTGGGCGGCGTCGAGTCGCTGGCCGCCGAGACGGCGGTCCAGTTCCTGCCCGCTCTGGGCTATCTGCTGTGGCTGGGCGCCCACGGCACCTCGACGTTCGCCGCCGAGGGCGCCGGGCACGCCGCCCTGCTCGCCTCCACCGGTATCGTCACCGCGCTGCCGCTGGTCTGCTTCGGCGCGGCGGCGATACGGGTGCCGCTGTCCACGCTCGGCCTGCTCCAGTACATGGCCCCGGTCTTCCAGTTCCTGCTCGGCGTCGCCTACTTCCACGAGTCCATGCCGGCCGAGCGCTGGGCCGGCTTCGCCCTGGTCTGGCTGGCCCTGACCATGCTGACCTGGGACGGCCTGCGCACGGCCCGGCGGGCGGCGCGGGACAGGGCCCGGCTCGCCGCCCCCAGGACCGCGCCGACGGCGACGGCGACGGCTGATCCGGTGGACGCGTAGCCGCTGTCGCGGGGGCCGGCCGAGGAACGGGATCGCATTCCGTCCCGCCCTCGACTCCGGTGAGTTCCAGCGCCCGGACGGGCCCGCGCATATAACTGGTCGCATGACTCGGACACCCACGGACGACGCGCCCGCCCCGCTGCACTGGAAGCTCGTCATCGACGCCACCGACCCGCACGCGCAGGCCGACTTCTGGGCCGCCGCGCTGCACTACGAGGTGGAGGACAACAGCGCACTGGTCGAACGGCTGGTGGAGCTCGGGGCGCTGCCGGGCGGGGCCACCGTCGAGTTCCACGGCCGCCCGGCCTTCCGGGACCTGATCGGCGTACGGCACCCCGACGACCCGTACGACAAGGAACGCGGCACCGGTCTGGGGAGACGGCTGCTGTTCCAGCGGGTGCCGGAGACCAAGGCCGGCAAGAACCGGCTCCACCTCGACCTGCACCCCGGCGGGGACCGGCGCACGGACGAGGTGGAACGGCTGACGGAGCTCGGCGCGCGCGTACTGCGGCATGTCCGGGAGCCCGCCGGGGAGTGGGTGGTCATGGAGGATCCGGAGGGCAACGTCTTCTGCGTGGTGTAGGACGCCGGATCAGCCGGTGGACGGCGGGGCCGCGGTGCGGGCCCGTTCGGCCAGGCGGCCCATGCGGGCCCGGGCGGACTCCAGTTGTTCGATGTCGTCGGCGGCGGGACCGTCCTCGGCGGTGAGTTCGGTCCACAGGCCGATCAGGTCGCGGCCGAGCCGCAGGCCCTGCTCGGGGTCGCGTACCGCGCGCCAGGCGGCGCTCGCGCTCTGCACGTCGCCGTAGGCCGCCTCCGTGTCCCCGGCGTGGTGACGGATGCGGGCGAGGCCGAGGGAGACGCCGAAGGAGCGGAGCGGGTCGCCCGCCAGGTAGGCGATGTAGGCGGTGAGTTCGCGCAGCCGCAGCACCTCGGGGTGCTCCGGGCCGAGCGTGCCGGACGCCTCCGCGACGGTGCGTTCGGCCAGGGCCGCCGCCTCCTCGATCCGGCCCTCCTTCACGGCCTCGTTGACCCGCGCCAGGGGTTCGGCGAGCAGGACGACACCCGCCTCACCGGCCGCGGTCCTGGGATCCTCCCCGAGCACCGCCTCGGCCACGGCGTCGAACCCGCGGGCGGGGGTGGGGGTGGGCCCGGGGTCGTCCAGACGGAACTCGGCCGAGTGGGGTTCAGCGGAGTCGGGTTCGGCCGGATCCGGGGCCGGGTGCTGGTACTGCCGGCGGGTAGGCGCGGGGGCCCCGGGAACGGCAGGGGCTAGGACTTGGCCGACAGGCGCGGGAGCCCGGTCGGCGGGCGCGACCGCACCGGGGACGGCGGGCGCAGGGGCCCGGTCGGCGGCCGAAGACCCGCCGGCGGGCGCGACTGCGCCGGGGACAGCGGACGCAAAGGCCCGGTCGGCGGACGCCGAAGACCCGCCGGCGGACGCAAAGGCCCGGTCCGCAGGCGTCGGAGCCCCGTCGGCGGGCGTGCGTGCGCCGAGGGCAGCGGGGGCCCTGTCGGCGGGCGTCGGAGCATCGTCGGCAGGCGCGGGTGGTTCCGGTTGTGCGTTCTCGTCGGCCGGGGGCGCGTCCATCACCGGGGGTGGGCCGAACACCCCCGTGGGGGCGGCGGCCGTACCGAAGGGCGTGTCACCCGCCGGTTCCGGCAAGGCCCGCAGCACGAACGTGGGTGCCGCCGCGGGTGACTCGGGCACCGCCTGCGGCGGGAAAGCGGGCGCACTCTCACGGGGCGCGTCGGCCGGCGGGTCCGGCGCTGCCGTGTGCTGGGGTTCCGCCGTGAACGTGCTGGAGCCGTCGGGATGGACCTGGAGGTGGACGACGTAGCCGATGCGCTCGTCGGTGACTGTGGCGAGGACGGCGTGGCCGCGGGCGAGGGCGATGCGGTGGAGGTGGTTCAGAACGGCCCGCTGGATCTCCTCGCCGGGAGCCGGAAGGGCCGGTACACCGCCGACCGAGGCCCCGGGGCCGTCCGCCGGCACATGGACGGCGACCGGCGTCGCCACGGGAGCCGCCGGCCGCACGGCGCGCTCGTGTTCCCGCTTCTTCCCGCGGCTCAGTCGAGACATCGGTTCCCTCACTCGGATGAGTGCCATCCGGTCGTTCGCTTACGTTCGAGTCTCTCCGCCCGCCTGCCCTCCCGGCGTCACCGCGACGTCACAGACTCGCACCAGGAACCGCACTCCTGTGACCCGGGTAACGTTCCGCGGGCCACGATCGTCGGAACGACACGGAAGAGGGACGGGCATGCGGCCAGGCGTGCGACAGGGGCCGGAGATCTGGATTCGCGGATCGGTGACCGACTCCCCCGCCGAGCCCGGCGGGTGGGAGGGCGGGCCCGAACGGCCCGTCGGCCGGCCCGTCACGCTCCGCCGCTTCTCCTGGCTGGCCACCCATGGCGGCGCGGGCACGACCACGCTCGCGGCGGTCTACGGCGGTCACGACTGCGGACGCGCCTGGCCGGGGCCGGGGGAACCGGAGTCGGTGCTGCTGGTCGCGAGGACCCACGCGGCCGGACT
Source organism: Streptomyces sp. NPDC087787 (assembly GCF_044743035.1). Lineage (NCBI taxonomy): Bacteria > Bacillati > Actinomycetota > Actinomycetes > Kitasatosporales > Streptomycetaceae > Streptomyces > Streptomyces sp. NPDC087787. The sequence continues at coordinate 146,324 of NZ_JBIUVQ010000015.1, read as the reverse complement.
GGACGCCGTCGTCCGGGCCCTGGAGGTCTTCCGCAAGGGCGAGGCACCCGCCGGACTCGACCTGGACGCCGTGGTGCTCGTCGCCGACGCGCCGGGACGGCTGCCGCGACGGCTCGCCCAGCGGGTGAAGCCGATCGAGTCCGTGATCGACGTCTACCGCGTCCCGTGGGTGGAGGCCTGGCGGTTGGGCGACCTGGGCGGAACGCCGCCGCGCGAGAGCGAGCCGCTGGCCCGGCTCACCGGGGCGGGAACCGCGCGGGCGGGGACCGTGGGGGCGGCGGCTACGCCGTGATGTCCTTCGCCGTGAACCGCGCCCAGGCCGCCGAGCCGAACACCGCCGCGTACAGGGCCTGCAACTCCAGGTTCTTCACCAGGCCGTCCCAGTAGACCGGCTCGCGCATGAGGTCGGCGAAGGACAGCCAGTAGTGCGGGAAGAGGTACGGCTGTATCGCGTGCAGCTGGGGTATCTGGTCGAGGATCTGAACGGTGATCAGCAGGCCCACGGTCGTGGCCATCGCCGCGATCCCGCTGTTGGTCAGCGTCGACACGAAGAGCCCGAGGGCGGCCAGCCCCATCAGTGACGCGGCGACGACGAAGGCGATCAGCAAGGTCCGGCCCAGTCCGTCGGCGAAGCTGATCCGCGTGCCGGAGATGGTCGTCGGATCGCCGAGCGGGAACAGCAGCGCGCCCACGAGGAGCGCCGAGAGGGCGACCACCAGGGTGGCGACCAGGCAGAAGGCCATCGCCGTGGCGTACTTGGCGAGCAGCAGGCGGGTGCGGCCGGCGGGGGCGACCAGCAGATAGCGCAGGGTGCCCGCGTTCGCCTCCCCCGCGACGGCGTCGCCCGCGATCACGCCCACGGCCATCGGCAGGAAGAACGGCAGGGTGGCGGCCAGTGCGGTGAAGACCAGGAACAGTCCGTTGTTGGTGACCTGTGCGATGAACGCCGGCCCCTCGCCGCCGCCACCGCCACCGCCGACGGACCTGCCGTCCCTCGTCTCGATCCTGACGGCCACCCCGACCAGGACCGGCACCCCGGCCAGCACGCCCAGCAGCGCGAGGGTGCGCCAGCGCCGGAAGGTAATCACCAGCTCGCTGCGCAGCAGCCCGAAGGTCCACAGCCAACCGGGGGCGCGGACGGCCGTGTCCGCGGCCCGTCCCGGTGAGACCTCAGCCCGCGACATCGAAGCCCTCCCCCGTAAGTGCGACGAACGCGTCCTCCAGCGAGGCCCGTTCGACGCCGAAGCCGCGTACGCGCACGCCCGCCGTCACCAGCGCGGCGTTCACGTCGGCGAGGTCCCGCTCCGGCGGGTCGCCGGTCACCCGGTCCTCGCCCACGGTGATGTCGGCGACGCCCTGTTCCTTCAGCACCCGGGCCGCCTCCCCCGTGTCGGGCGTGGTCACCGCCAGCCGGCCGCGTGCTCCGGCGGCCAGTTCCGCCACGGCGCCCTGGGTGATCAGCCGGCCCTGTGCCATGACCGCCGCGTGGGTGCACACCTGCTCGATCTCGTCCAGCAGATGGGAGGAGAGGAAGACGGTCGTGCCGTCGGAGGCCAGCTCCCGGACCAGCGAGCGGATCTCGCGCATGCCCTGCGGGTCGAGGCCGTTGGTCGGCTCGTCCAGGACGAGCAGTCTGCGCGGCTGGAGCAGCGCGGCGGCCAGCCCCAGGCGCTGTTTCATGCCCAGGGAGTAGGCCTTGGCCTTCTTGCCCGCCGCGACCGTCAGGCCCACCCGGTCCAGGGCGGCCGCGACGCGGGCGCGCCGGGTGCGGGGGTCGGCGGTCGGGTCGGCCGCGTCGTAGCGCAGCAGGTTGTCCCGGCCGGAGAGGAAGCCGTACAGGGCGGGGCCCTCGATGAGGGCGCCGACCTGCGGGAGCACGGTGCGCGAGGACCGGGGCATGGGGCGCCCCAGTACCCGCGCCGTGCCGGAGGTGGGGTCGATGAGCCCCATCAGCATGCGGATGGTGGTGGTCTTGCCGGAGCCGTTGGGGCCGAGGAAGCCGAAGACGCTGCCCGCCGGGACGGTCAGGTCGAGACCGTCGACGGCGAGCTGTCCGCCGCGGTAGCGCTTGGTGAGCCCGCGCGTGTGGATGACGCCGTCATCCGCTTCGTCCATCGGCTCCCTCGATCCCTCGTGTCCGGCGCGTGCTCACTTCCCGGCGCCGGCCGCCTTCACCAGCGTGTCCTTGGTGACCGCGCCGACGTACACCTTGCCGTTGTCCGTGATCAGCGCGTTGACCAGGCGGGTGGAGAAGACCGTGCCCTTGCCGAACGTGCCGCTGACCCGGTCGCCGAGCGAGTCGAGGAAGCCGCCGAACTCGCCCTTGCCGGAGGACGACGGGATGCCGCCCTTGGTGCCGGTGTCGAACACGGCGATGGAGTTCCAGCCCTTGCCGAGGATCTCCGGACCCTTCTCGGCCAGGCCCTTCTCCTGGGCGCCGGGCTCGTGGAACTGCCGGCCCGGGCCGGCCTTCCGCTCGGCGCCCTGCCCGGCGTGGGTCCCGGCGTCCTTCTCCTCGGTGACCTTCGCGCCCTTGGGCGGGGTGAAGTCGAAGGTCGAGGCGGCGGGCCTGGCGAAGTCGATCCGGGTGAAGCCCGCGTCCACCACGGCGGCGCCGCCGCTCGCCGGGGTGAGCGTGAACTTCAGCGGCAGCCCGGTCTTGGCGTCCACCGCGATGCTGATCGCGCCTACCGTGGTGCCGGAGGCGTGCTTCGGCTCGATGACCAGCCTGTAGGCGTCGCGGCCGGCGACCTGCGCGGTGCCGTCGACCTTCACCGAGGTGGTGTCGTCGACCGACTTCAGGGCCTCGTCGGCGAAGTCCTTGGGCGTGGCGGGGACCTCGTCCCGGTGCTTCCTGCCGCTGTCGGCGGCCGTGCCGTGGAAGACCTCGTTCGACTTGCTGTCGTAGCCCCAGACGTCCTTGCCGTTGTGGATGAGGCTGTACTCGGCGGCGCTCTCGATCAGGGAGACCTTCTGCCGGTCCTCGCCGTCGGCGGCGACGCGCAGGGTGTGGGTGCCGGACGCCAGCTCGGGCAGCTTTGACGCCGGGTCGGCCGACGATCCGTCACCGCCCCCCATGGCGCCGGAGGCCAGGCCGCTCTCCAGGCCGCCGAGGTTCGGCAGACCGAGATCGGTGCTGATCTTGACCGTGCCGGACAGCTGCTCGACGTCCGACTTGGCGATTTTCTCTATGAGTTGCTGTGCGGTGATCTTCGGCAGGTCGGGGTCGCCGGACGCGGCGAGTGCCGGGACGAGCCCGATGGTCGCCGCGGCCACCCCCACCACCGTGACCGGGACGACGTAGCGCGCGGCCTTGCGGCGCCCCGCGCGCAGGTCGTCGGCTTCGGATCCGTTCGGTGCCATGTGTGCCCTACCTCCGTCATCGGCGGCGGCTGTCCTGCTGCGCTCGGGTGTCACCCTCAGCCGCCATTCTCACCCAGATCGGTGAGGAGTGGTGTGGTCCGTAGTGTCCATCTGACCAAATCGGCCGGGCGGAAGCGTCAGACCCCGGAGCCAACTCCGTGTACGCCTGCGGTATGACACACAAAGGGCGACGCCTCCGCCACCCCGTAGGGGTAGCCCTGGAGAGCGCCGCTCCGAAGGGGTCGCCCGGCGGGACGTCCGGGCAGGTTGCGGTACCGGACGGGCGTCAGCCGGCCCGGTGCACCACCGCGTCGCACATCTGCAGCAGCGCGGCCTTCGCCTCGCACTCCCGCAGCGGCGCCAGCGCGGCCCGCGCCTCCTTGGCGTAGCGCACGGTGTCCCGGCGGGCCTGCTCCAGCGCCGGGTGCGCGCGCAGCGCCGCCAGCGCCTCCGCGTGCCGGGCGTCGTCGGTCAGGTCGGAGTCCAGCAGCTCGCACAGCGCGAGGTCCTCGGGCAGCCCCAGCCGGGCCGCGCGCTCGCGCAGCCTCAGCACCGGCAGCGTGGCGATGCCCTCGCGCAGGTCGGTGCCGGGCGTCTTGCCCGACTCGTGCGAGTCGGAGGCGATGTCCAGGACGTCGTCCGCGAGCTGGAAGGCGACGCCCAGCCGTTCGCCGTACTGCGTCAGCACGTCCACGACGGTCTCGTCGGCGCCGGACATCATCGCGCCGAACCGGCACGACACCGCCACCAGCGACCCGGTCTTGCCGCCCAGCACGTCCAGGTAGTGGTCGACCGGGTCCCGGCCGTCCTGCGGGCCCGCCGTCTCCAGGATCTGACCCGTGACCAGCCGTTCGAACGCCAGGGCCTGCACCCGCACCGCCTCCGGGCCGAGGTCGGCGAGGATCTGCGAGGCCCGGGCGAACAGGAAGTCGCCGGTCAGGACCGCGACCGAGTTGCCCCAGCGGGTGTTGGCGCTGGCCACCCCGCGGCGCACGGCGGCCTCGTCCATCACGTCGTCGTGGTACAGCGTGGCCAGATGGGTCAGCTCCACCACCACGGCCGACGGCACGATCCCCGGCGCGTACGGGTCACCGAACTGGGACGCGAGCATCACGAGCATCGGCCGGAACCGCTTCCCGCCCGCCCTGACGAGGTGCTGCGCGGCCCCCGTGATGAACGGGACCTCGCTCTTGGTGGCTTCGAGCAGCCCTTCCTCGACAGCCGCCAATCCGGCCTGGACATCGGCTTCGAGAGCCTGGTCCCGCACGCTCAGCCCGAATGGCCCGACGACGGTCACGAGGGGTCTCCTGTCTGCTGGTGTCTGCTGGGATTCACACGGTTTGTCGATAGGTCGCTGCCCTCACTCAAGTCAGCGTATCCGGTCACGTTTCGATCACCGATATCGCCCACCTATACGGGCCAGGCCACATCACCCGACGTGACCACCGTCACGCGTCGGCCACATGGCCCATCCACACCCACACTCGAAGTCCGATTCACCCCTATTAGGACTTCAATTCCCTTTAGCGGTAATTGCCTTTCGAGCACACAAACCGTGAGTTGGGTCACTCCGCCCCCCCTCCACGCCATCTCTCGCACTCCTTCACATTCCCTTTACGGTCAGGGGAGTTGACCCTTGACGGACGCAAAGGATCAAGCGCCACATACGCCCCGACCAAGGTCAAATAGGGCGATGTGTGATTCAGCCACTTGTTCGGGACATGTGCTCTCGCATACGTTCCCGGCCATCGGGCGGACGCCGAATCCTGCCGCCGCCCGTAATCCCAACGACCGAATGAACCACGGCAGGAGCGGGGGACCCAGGTAAGCCGCCGGGCCGGGCTCGTACGTCCTGTGCCGTACGGAGCGCCGGAACGGCTCGGGGTGAAGCCGTGCCCTTCAGGGCGCGGCCGGGCACCTCCCCGCCCGAACCCGACAGCTCACCTCGCAGGCGACGGAGAGGAATTCCCCCATGCCTGCAAACGGTCAGCGCCGCTCTTCCCGCACCGCCCGTCTCGTCCGCACCCTCGCCGTCACCGGCACGGGCGCAGCCGTCCTCGCCGTGCCGCTGCTCGGCGCGACGACCGCGTCCGCGGCGACCCCGGCCACTGTTCACACGGCCTCGAGCTTCGGCTACCCGAACAACCTCGACGGCTGGATCCGGGCCTCCCTGGCGGTCATGGCGCAGAAGGGCATCCCGGGCTCCTACAACGGGATCCACCGCAACATCATCCGCGAGTCCTCGGGCAACCCGCGTGCCATCAACCTCTGGGACTCCAACGCCAAGAAGGGCATACCCTCCAAGGGTCTGCTCCAGGTCATCGACCCGACCTTCCGGGCCTACCACGTGAACGGGACGTCCTGGGACATCTACGACCCGATCGCCAACATCACGGCCGCCTGCAACTACGCGGCCAAGCGGTACGGCTCCATCGACAACGTCCACGGCGCCTACTGACCGGACGACGGCCGGCCCACACCGGCTGGTGCCCCGGCACTAGACAAACAGTCGTTCGAGGACGACGGCGATGCCGTCGTCCTCGTTCGACGTCGTGACCTCGTCGGCCACCGCCTTCAGCTCGGGGTGGGCGTTGGCCATGGCGACCCCCCGGGCGGCCCACTGGAACATGGGGATGTCGTTGGGCATGTCGCCGAAGGCGAGGGCGCGCTCGCGGCCGAGGCCCAGGTGTTCGGCGGCGAGCGCCAGTCCGGTCGCCTTGGTGATGCCGCACGGCTGGAGCTCCACGGTCCCGGGGCCCGACATGGTGACCGTGGCGAGGGACCCGACCGCACCGCGGGCCGCCGCCGCCAGCTCGTCGTCGGACAGCACCGGATGACGCAGCAAGACCTTGCTGATGGGCGCGTGCCACAGCTCGTCGCGCCGTTCGACCCGTACGGCGGGCAGCGCCGGGTGCGGCATGCGGTACCCCGGCTCGATGAGCGTGAGCCCCTCGGTCCCGTCCTGGTCGACCGCGGCGTACACCTCCCCCACCTCGGCCTCGATCTTGCCGAGCGCGGTCTCGGCCAGCTCCCGGTCCAGGGTGACCGACCACAGCAGACGGTCGCCGCCGGCGTCGTAGAGCTGTGCGCCCTGACCGCACACCGCGAGTCCCGTGGTGCCGAGGACGCCGAGCAGTTCCCGCACCCTCGGCGCCGGCCGCCCGGTCACCACGAGGTGCCGGGCACCGGCGGCCGCCGCCCTCGCGAGCGCGGCGAGGGACCGTTGGGACACGGTGTCGTCGCCGCGCAGCAGCGTTCCGTCCAGGTCGGTGGCGATGAGGGTGTATGCGAGGGCGGCCATGATCAGAGAATACGGATGCCCCGGCCCGCCGACTCGACCGGAGCCGGACGAACGTGCTTCGAGGGCGCCCGTTCCCCAACTTCTCAATGAGTGAGGGCTCTTGGCGCCTCCCGTCCGGATCGGGTTCCGCCTCAACCGGTCGTGCCACCCCGGCGGTTGGTCCGCCACAGCTGATAGAGGTGCCGGGCGCCCGGCCGCACGAAGCGGGCGAGCATCGTCACGAACGGCAGCGGATCGTCACCCGCGAGCCAGGCCAGCTCCGTACCGCTAGCCCTCGCCGGCGCGTGCGGTGTGGTGTAGCCGCTGCGGCGGTAGGCGAGGAGGGCGGGCAGGTCGATGTTCTCCACGACGTAGCGGTGGCCGGTGCGCTGCTCGCCCTCCGGGACGGGGCGGCCTGTCAGGTCGAGGTGCATGGCACGGACCACGTCCACGCCCGAATCGCTCTCGAAGAGCCGGAACTGCGCGCCCATGCGCGGATTGAAGTCGAGGAGCTTGTACTGCCCGTCGCGCCGGTCGAAACGCAGGTCGAGGTCGACGATGCCGGTGAAGCCGATCTGCTTGATGAACCGGGCGGCGAGATCGGCGAGTTCCGGGTTGTCGACGACGTACGCGTTCGCCGTCATGCCCGCGTGCGGCGGCCAGGAGCGGACCTTGACGCCGGTGAACATCGCGAGCGGGGTCGAGCTCCGGTCGAAGTAGGCGTGCACGATCCAGTCCTCGGCCTCCTCCCGCGGCAGGTACTCCTGGAGGATCACGCCGGGCCGCTCGCCCCAGTCGCGGGCCAGGGCCAGCAGGCCCTCGCGGCTGTTGATCCTCGTAGTGCCGTTCACCGCGGGGCTGCTGCGCCGCACGAACGCCTCGCGGTTCTTGGCCACCACCGGGAAGCGGGTCTTCTCGGCGAACGCCACGATGTCCTCGTACGACTCCGGGAACGCGGCCCTGGGGCTAGGGATGCCGTGTTCCACGCACAGTTCGTGCAGGCCCTGCTTGCTGGCCAGGCGGCGCGGCAGGCCGGCGGTGACGGGCGGGAAGAGGAAGGGGCCCTTGAGCTCCTCCTGGTGCTCGGCGATGAGGACCGCGGCCTCCTCGTCGGTGGGCACCAGGACGGCGGGCCGGCCGATGCGGCGGCCGATCCGCAGCAGACCCTCCACCAGACGGTCCGCGCCCTCCGTTCCCCTGGTCGGCCAGACGAACGCGCGTTTGAGATAGCGGGAGGACGCCGCCGGTGTGTAGGCGTCCTCGGTGATCGCGTACATGGGCACACCCAGACGGCCCAGGCTGCGGATCGCGCCCACCCCGCCGTGGTGCAGCGGGTAGTCGCCGAACTTCACGATCAGGCCCGGCACCTCGCGGTCGGCCCGGAAAGGCACACTGACGGCATTCCTGGCCACGGGTCCCCCCACGTGTCCCCCATTGAGCGGACCCACCCCGTCCGCGTCCCCAGAGGACGCTAAGCCGGAATTGCCCCCTCCCACAAGGCCAATTCGGACATTGCAAACTCTTTAGACACTGCCCAAGACATGGGATGCCCCCGTAACGTGTGGCCCGACCACATGGCATTCCGGATAAGGAAGGCAGCACCCCATGCCCCCCTTCGAGGTCCCCGAGGGCGACCCCTTCGGTCCGCACAACCTTCCCTACGGCGTCTTCTCCCGCGCCGGGTCGCCGGAGAGGACCGTGGGCGTCCGGCTCGGCGACCACGTGCTCGACGCGGGGGCGGCGGCGCGGGCGCTCGGTTCGCCGTACGCCGACCTGCTCGCGCGGCCGAGCCTCAACCCGCTGCTGGCCGCGGGCCGCACCGCGTGGTCCGACGTGCGGCGCGCGCTGACGTCGTGGGTGACCGTGCCGGCCCACCGGGACACCGTCGCGCCCTTCCTGCACCCGCTGTCCTCGGTGACCCTGCACCTCCCCTTCGAAGTGGCGGACTACGTCGACTTCTACGCCTCGGAGAACCACGCCCGGAACGTGGGGCAGATCTTCCGCCCGGACGCCGAGGACTCGCTGACCCCCAACTGGAAGCACCTGCCCATCGGTTACCACGGCCGCTCCGGCACGGTGGTGGTCTCCGGCACGGACGTGGTGCGCCCGTCGGGCCAGCGGAAGGCGCCCACGGACCCCGCGCCGGTGTTCGGCCCCTCGGTCCGGCTGGACATCGAGGCGGAGGTCGGCTTCGTGGTGGGCGCCCCCTCACGGATGGGGCAGCCGGTCGCGCTCGGCGACTTCCGCGAGCACGTCTTCGGGCTGTGCCTGCTGAACGACTGGTCGGCGCGCGACATCCAGGCATGGGAGTACGTCCCGCTCGGGCCCTTCCTCGGCAAGTCCTTCGCCACGTCGGTGTCGGCGTGGATCACTCCGCTGGACGCGCTGCAGGAGGCACGGGTGGCCCCGCCGCGGCGGACGCACCCGCTGCTGCCCTACCTCGACGACTCGGCGGAGGAGCCCGGCGGTTACGACCTGCGGATCTCCGTCGCGATCAACGGCCACGTGGTGTCCGAGCCGCCCTTCTCCACCATGTACTGGACGGCCGCGCAGCAGCTCGCCCACATGACGGTCAACGGCGCCTCCCTGCGCACGGGCGACCTGTACGGCTCGGGCACGGTGAGCGGACCGTCCGAGCGCGAGCGCGGCTCGCTCCTCGAACTGACCTGGAACGGCCGCGAGCCGCTGGAACTCCCGGACGGCAAGCGGGCGTTCCTGGAGGACGGCGACGTGGTGACGCTCTCGGCCTGGGCGCCGGGCGCGGACGGCGCGCGGGTGGGCCTCGGAGAGGTGACGGGCCGGATCGTGTCGGGCTGAACCAAGGCCCCGCGGCCCCAGGGCCTCTCGTTTGGATCGTGCCGGCCGATCCAAACGAAAGACCCCTGCCCCGCGTGGATTTGATGGTCGCGGACCCCTGACCCCCGGTACCCGCGGCCGTCATACTGGCGGCAGGCCGCGCGCGCCCGGCGCGCCGGCCCGTCGCACAGCACGCTTCACCGCACGACCCCGACACCCGCCCACCTCCCACGAGGATCCGGAGTCCGAGGCATGACTGCCTGCCTGCTCCTGCTGAGCGCCGTCGCACTGACGCTCGCCGTGCCGGTCCCCCGCACACTGGCCCGGGCGGGATGGCCCGAACGGGAGCCCGTCGTCGCGCTGTGGGTGTGGCAGTGCCTGGTCGCCACCGTCCTGCTGTGCTGCCTCGCGGGGCTGGTGCTGGGCACCGCGGCCGTCTTCGGCACCGTTCACGACCAGCTCTTCGCCCCCGCGCCGCCGGCCGTGACCGCCGCCTACGACCTGTCGGTGGCGCCGGCCTGGGCCGCCGGCCTCACCCTGCTGCTGGCGGGCGGCGCCGCCTGGACCACCGCGATGCTCGCCCGCGAGTTCGTCGAGGCCCGTCGCCGGCGCGGCCTGGCCCGCGCGCACCTGCGCGAACGCGCCCCCGATCTGCCCGCGGGTCTCCCGGCGGCCCGCGGACCGCTGCTGGTGCTGGAGGACGAGTACCCCGACGCGTGGTGGATGCCAGGTCACCCGCCCCAGCTCGTCGTCACCACCGGCGCCCTGCACCGGCTCACCGGCCACCAGCTCGACGCCGTCCTCGCCCATGAGCGGGGCCATGCCCGCGCCCACCACGACTGGCTGCTGCATCTGTCGACCGCGCTGGCGGCCGGCTTCCCGCACATCCCGCTGTTCACGCACTTCTGCGAGCAGAACCACCGACTGGTCGAACTGGCCGCCGACGACACGGCCTCCCGCCGCCACGGCCATCTCACCACGGCCCTCGCGCTGATCGAGCTCAACCAGCACCGCGGGGTGCTGTCCTGCGCGTCCAGCAACCGGCTGCTGAGCGAGCGGGTGGACCGCCTGCTGCAGCCCCCGCCGCGGCTGGACCGCAGGCGCCGGGCGCTGACCACGGCGGTGGCGGCCCTGGTACCCCTGCTCCCGCTCCTGATCACGTTCGCCCCGGGCCTGACGGCGCTGGGCTGAGCCGCGGGCCCGTCGCCGTGACCGGCGCGGCGGTCTCGAGCCGGCTACATCCAGTCGTCCGGCTCCGGCTCGGGCAGGTCCTCCCACGGTTCCGACTCACCTGTGCCGGCCGTTCCTGATCCGGCCGTTCCTGATGCGGCCGTCCCCGTCCCGGCCGTCGAGCCGCCTGACGGGCCGGCCAGCGACTCCAGTACGGCGAGCACGCCTTCCCCGTACGTCGCCAGTTTCTTCTCACCGACGCCGCCGACCGTGCCGAGCTGTGCCACGGACGTCGGCCGGAGCGCGACGATCTCCCGGAGGGTGGCGTCGTGGAAGATGACGTACGCCGGGACACCCTGCTCACGGGCCTGTTCGGCGCGCCAGGCGCGCAGGGCCTCGAAGGCGGGCAGCAGTTCCTCGGGCAGCTCGGCCGCCGCCGCCCTGGGCTTGCGGTCGTCCCGGGCGCCCGAACCCCGCGAGGCGGTGGCCGGCTTCTTCGGCTCCTTGCGCAACGGCACCTCCCGCTCGCCGCGCAGCACCGACGCGCTGGGGTCGGTCAGCACCAGCGTGCCGTACTCGCCCTCGACCGCGAGCAGTCCCTGCGCCAGCAACTGCCGTACGACACTGCGCCATTCACCCTCGGAAAGGTCGTCGCCGATGCCGAACACGGACAGCTGGTCGTGGTCGAACTGGATCACCTTGCCGGTGCGCTTGCCGAGCAGGATGTCGATGATCTGGCCCGCGCCGAACTTCTGTCCCCGCTCCCGCTTCAGCCGCACCACCGTCGAGAGCACCTTCTGGGCCGCGACCGTGCCGTCCCAGGTCTCGGGCGGGGTCAGGCAGGTGTCGCAGTTGCCGCAGCCGGCCTGGCCCGGCTCCTGACCGAAGTAGGCGAGGAGCTGGCCGCGGCGGCACCGGGCCGTCTCGCACAGGGCGAGCATCGCGTCCAGGTGGGACTGGGAGCGGCGGCGGAACGCCTCGTCGCCCTCACCGGACTGGATGAGCTTGCGCTGCTGTACGACGTCGTTCAGTCCGTAGGCCATCCAGGCCGTCGAGGGCAGGCCGTCCCGGCCCGCGCGGCCCGTCTCCTGGTAGTAGCCCTCCACCGACTTGGGCAGGTCCAGGTGGGCGACGAACCGGACGTCGGGCTTGTCGATGCCCATGCCGAAGGCGATGGTGGCGACCACGACCAGGCCGTCCTCACGCAGGAAGCGGGACTGGTGCGCCGCGCGGGTGCCGGCGTCCAGGCCCGCGTGGTACGGCACCGCCTCGACGCCGTTGCGGGTGAGGAACTCGGCCGTCTTCTCCACCGAGTTGCGCGACAGGCAGTACACGATGCCCGCGTCGCCCGGGTGCTCCTGGCGCAGGAAGGCCAGCAACTGCTTCTTGGCGTCGGCCTTGGGCACGATCCGGTACTGGATGTTGGGCCGGTCGAAGCTGGCCACGAAGTGCCGGGCCTGCGGCATGTTCAGCCGCTGGGTGATCTCCTGGTGGGTGGCGTGGGTGGCCGTCGCGGTGAGCGCGATCCGCGGCACGTCGGGCCAGCGCTCGCCCAGCAGGGACAGCGCGAGGTAGTCGGGGCGGAAGTCGTGGCCCCACTGGGACACGCAGTGCGCCTCGTCGATGGCGAAGACGGAGATCTTGCCGCGGGAGAGCAGGTCGAGCGTGACGTCCAGGCGCAGCCGCTCCGGTGCCAGGTAGAGCAGGTCGAGCTCGCCGGCCAGGAACTCCGCCTCGACCATCCGGCGCTCGTCGAAGTCCTGCGTGGAGTTCATGAACCCGGCACGCACGCCCAGCGCCCGCAGCGCGTCCACCTGGTCCTGCATCAGCGCGATGAGCGGCGACACCACGACGCCCGTACCGGGCCTGACCAGGGACGGAAGCTGGTAGCACAGCGACTTTCCGCCACCGGTGGGCATGAGCACGACGGCGTCACCGCCCGCCACCACATGCTCGACGACCGCTTCCTGCTCACCCCGGAAGTCCTCGTACCCGAAGACCCGGCGCAGCGTCGCCAGCGCCTCGCTCTCCGTCACCGACACCTCCGTGACACCACCCGTCCCACCCATCGCTCCGCCCCCCGCACACCGTCCTTCAACCACTGCCTCCACGATAGGGCCCCGAACCGACAGCCCCGGAGTTGTCCACAGGTTCCCCCGGACGCACCAGGTCAACGACACGACAGTCGGTCACACGTACGCGGAAGACTCGCCCCTTTCGGGCCGATGGCCTGAAAGGGACCGGCGCCTACACCGGCGTGGGCATCTTCAGGGAGCGGATGAAGGTGGACACCCCGTTCTCCGTGGACCTGGACCTCACAAGGATCAGGACGCGCCACAGCCGGGGCCGGTAGGTCCGCACGCTCCGGAACGCGGTGGCCCGGCCCCACCAGGGGGCCGGGCCACCGCGTTCCGGAGCCGCCTCAGCCTCAGCGGGCGAACACTCCCGCCTGGTTCGCCAGGTCCAGGAAGTACTGGGGGGCCACGCCCAGGACCACCGTGACCGCCACGCCCACGCCGATCGCGGTCATCGTGAGCGGGGACGGGACCGCCACCGTCGGGCCCTCCGGGTGGGGGTCGCTGAAGAACATCAGCACGATGACGCGGATGTAGAAGAAGGCCGCGATCGCCGACGAGATCACACCGATCACGACCAGCGGCACCGCGCCGCCCTCGGCCGCCGCCTTGAACACCGCGAACTTCCCGGCGAAGCCGGAGGTCAGCGGAATGCCCGCGAAGGCCAGCAGGAACACCGCGAACACGGCTGCCACCAGCGGGGAACGCCGGCCGAGACCCGCCCACTTGGACAGGTGGGTCGCCTCGCCGCCCGCGTCGCGCACCAGCGTGACCACGGCGAACGCGCCGATCGTCACGAAGGAGTAGGCGGCCAGGTAGAAGAGGACGGACGAGACGCCGTCCTTCGAGGTCGCGATGACACCTGCGAGGATGAAGCCCGCGTGGGCGATCGACGAGTACGCGAGCAGCCGCTTGATGTCGGTCTGTGTGATCGCGACGATCGCACCGCCCAGCATGGTGATGATCGCGACCCCCCACATGACCGGCCGCCAGTCCCAGCGCATCCCGGGCAGGACGACGTACAGCAGCCGCAGCAGCGCGCCGAAGGCCGCCACCTTGGTCGCCGCCGCCATGAACCCGGTGACCGGGGTCGGAGCGCCCTGGTAGACGTCCGGCGTCCACATGTGGAACGGGACGGCGCCCACCTTGAACAGCAGGCCCATCACGACCATCGCGGCGCCGATGAGCAGCAGCACGTCGTTGCCCATGGTGCCCGCGAGCGCCGGGTCGATGTTCGGCACGTTGCCCTCGACGACCTGCGCGATGTTGGCGTAGGACACCGAGCCCGCGTACCCGTACAGCAGCGCGATGCCGAACAGGGTGAACGCGGAGGCGAAGGCGCCCAGCAGGAAGTACTTGACCGCGGCCTCCTGCGACATGAGCCGCTTGCGGCGGGCCAGCGCGCACAGGAGGTACAGCGGCAGGGAGAAGACCTCCAGGGCCACGAACAGGGTCAGCAGGTCGTTGGCCGAGGGGAACACCAGCATGCCGGCGACCGCGAAGAGCAGCAGCGGGAAGACCTCGGTGGTGGTGAACCCGGCCTTGACCGCGGCCTTCTCGCTCTCGCCGCCCGGTACGGCCGACGCCTGCGCGGCGAAGGAGTCGACGCGGTTGCCGTGCGCCTCCGGGTCGAGTCGCCGTTCGGCGAAGGTGAACAGGGCGACCAGGCTCGCCAGCAGGATCGTGCCCTGGAGGAAGAGCGAGGGTCCGTCGACGGCGATGGCCCCCATGGCCGCGATGTGCGACTTGGTGGTGCCGTACCCGTCCGCCGCGAGCGCGACGACCGCGGCGAACGCGGCGGCGAGCGCGACGACGGAGACGAACACCTGCGCGTAGTAGCGCGACTTGCGCGGGACGAACGCCTCGACGAGCATTCCGACGATCGCCGCGCCCACGACGATCAGGGTGGGCGACAACTGCCCGTATTCGATCTTCGGCGCCTCGATCTTCGAGATCGGGTCGGCCGCGGTTGTCCACAGGCTGTGGACGGCTGCTCCGCTCACTTGGCCGCCTCCACTGCGGGCTTCGGGTCGGTCTTGTGTACGTCGGACATGGTCTGCTTGACCGCCGGGTTGACGATGTCCGTGACGGGCTTCGGATAGACACCCAGGAAGATCAGCAGCACCACCAGCGGGGCCACGACCACCAGTTCCCGCACCCGCAGGTCCGGCATCGCCGAGACCTCCGGCTTCACGGGACCGGTCATCGTCCGCTGGTACAGGACGAGCGTGTACAGGGCGGCGAGCACGATGCCGAAGGTGGCGACGATGCCGATCGCCGGGTAGCGCGTGAACGTGCCGACCAGGACGAGGAACTCACTCACGAAGGGCGCGAGTCCCGGCAGGGACAGGGTGGCGAGGCCACCGATCAGGAACGTGCCGGCGAGCACCGGGGCGACCTTCTGCACACCGCCGTAGTCGGAGATGAGCCGGGAGCCGCGCCGGGAGATCAGGAAGCCGGCGATCAGCATCAGCACGGCCGTCGAAAGGCCGTGGTTGACCATGTAGAGCGTGGCTCCGGACTGGCCCTGGCTGGTCATCGCGAAGATGCCCATGATGATGAAGCCGAAGTGCGAGATCGACGCGTACGCGATCAGGCGCTTGATGTCCCGCTGGCCCACCGCGAGCAGCGCCCCGTAGATGATGCTGATCAGGGCGAGGACGAGGATGGCCGGCGTGGCCCACTTGCTCGCCTCCGGGAAGAGCTGGAGGCAGAAGCGGAGCATCGCGAAGGTGCCCACCTTGTCGACGACCGCGGTGATGAGGACGGCGACCGGCGCGGTGGACTCCTGCATCGCGTTGGGCAGCCAGGTGTGCAGCGGCCACAGCGGCGCCTTCACCGCGAAGGCGAAGAAGAAGCCGAGGAACAGCCACCGCTCGGTGCTCGTCGCCATGTGCAGCGAGCCGCCGGCGCGCGCCTGCGCGATCTCGGAGAGTGAGAAGCTCCCGGCGACCGCGTACAGCCCGATCACCGCGGCCAGCATGATCAGACCGCCGGTGAGGTTGTAGAGGAGGAACTTCACCGCCGCGTACGACCGCTGGGTCGACGCCGTCTGCTCGCCGTGCTCGTGGGCACGGTCCCCGAAGCCGCCGATGAGGAAGTACATCGGGATCAGCATGGCTTCGAAGAAGATGTAGAAGAGGAAGACGTCGGTGGCCTCGAAGGAGATGATCACCATCGCCTCGACGGCCAGGATCAGCGCGAAGAAGCCCTGGGTCGGCCGCCAGCGGCGGCTTCCTGTCTCCAGCGGGTCGGCGTCGTGCCAGCCGGCCAGGATCACGAACGGGATGAGCAGGGCGGTCAGCCCGATCAGGGCCACCCCGATGCCGTCCACGCCCAGTTCGTACCTGACGCCGAACGACGCGATCCAGGAGTGGGACTCGGTGAGCTGGTAACGGGCGCCGCCCGGGTCGAAGCGGACCAGGACGGTGGCGGCCAGCGCGAGCGTGGCCAGCGAGGCGACCAGCGCGAGCCACTTCGCGGCGGTGCGCCGGGCGGCCGGAACGGCCGCCGTGGCGACGGCCCCGAGGGCCGGGAGCACCGCCGTCGCTGTCAGCAGAGGAAAGGACATCGGTATCAGACCGCCCTCATCAGCAGGGTCGCGGCGACCAGGAGGGCCGCACCGCCGAACATCGAGACCGCGTAGGAGCGCGCGAAGCCGTTCTGGAGCCGGCGCATCCTCCCGGACAGGCCGCCGACCGAGGCCGCCGTGCCGTTGACGACTCCGTCGACCAGGGTGTGGTCGACATAGACCAGGGACCGCGTGAGGTGCTCGCCGCCGCGTACCAGGACGACGTGGTTGAAGTCGTCCTGGAGCAGGTCCCGCCGGGCGGCCCGGGTGAGCAGCGACCCGCGCGGGGCGACGACCGGGACCGGCTTGCGGCCGTACTGGGCCCAGGCGATGGCCACGCCGATGACCAGGCACACCATCGTCGCGCCGGTGACGGTCCACGCGCTGAGCGGAGAGTTGCCCTCGCTGTGCCCGGTGACCGGCTCCAGCCAGTGCAGGAAGCGGTCGCCGATGCTGAAGAACGCGCCGCCCAGGACCGACCCGACGGCCAGCACGATCATCGGGATCGTCATGGCCTTCGGCGACTCGTGCGGGTGCGGCTCGTTGCCGTTCTCGTCGGGCTGCCAGCGCTTCTCGCCGAAGAACGTCATCAGCATCACGCGCGTCATGTAGAAGGCCGTGATGGCCGCGCCCAGCAGGGCCGCGCCGCCGAGGATCCAGCCCTCGGTGCCGCCCTTGGCGAAGGCCGCCTCGATGATCTTGTCCTTGGAGAAGAAGCCGGACAGGCCCGGGAAGCCGATGATGGCGAGGTAGCCGAGGCCGAAGGTGATGAAGGTGATCGGCATGTACTTGCGCAGACCGCCGTACTTGCGCATGTCGACCTCGTCGTTCATGCCGTGCATGACCGAACCGGCGCCGAGGAACAGCCCGGCCTTGAAGAAGCCGTGCGTCACCAGGTGCATGATCGCGAAGACGTAGCCGATGGGGCCGAGGCCCGCGGCCAGCACCATGTAGCCGATCTGCGACATGGTCGAGCCGGCCAGCGCCTTCTTGATGTCGTCCTTCGCGCAACCGACGATCGCACCGAACAGCAGCGTGACCGCGCCGACGACGGTGACCACGAGCTGCGCGTTCGGCGCCGCGTTGAAGATCGCGGCGGAGCGGACGATGAGGTAGACGCCCGCCGTCACCATCGTCGCGGCGTGGATGAGGGCCGAGACCGGGGTCGGGCCCTCCATCGCGTCCCCGAGCCAGGACTGCAGCGGCACCTGGGCGGACTTGCCGCAGGCGGCGAGCAGCAGCATCAGGGCGACGGCGGTGAGCTTGCCCTCGGTGGCGCCGCCCACGAGACCGGGCTCGGCGTGGGTACCGAGCAGCGGCCCGAAGGCGAAGGTGCCGAACGTCGCGAACATCAGCATGATCGCGATGGACAGGCCCATGTCGCCGACCCGGTTGACGAGGAAGGCCTTCTTCGCCGCGGTCGCCGCGCTGGGCTTGTGCTGCCAGAAGCCGATCAGCAGGTAGGAGGCGAGACCGACGCCTTCCCAGCCGACGTACAGCAGCAGGTAGTTGTCGGCGAGGACGAGCAGCAGCATCGCCGCGAGGAACAGGTTGAGGTAGCCGAAGAAGCGGCGGCGCCGCTCGTCGTGCTCCATGTACGCGACCGAGTACAGGTGGATCAGCGAGCCGACGCCGGTGATCAGCAGGACGAACGTCATCGACAGCTGGTCGAGCCGGAACGTGATGTCCGCCTGGAAGCCGGACACCGGGATCCAGCTGAACAGGTGCTGGGTCAGGGTTCGCTGGTCCGCGCTCCGGCCGAGCAGGTCGGCGAAGAGGACCAGGCCGATCACGAAGGAGACGGCCGCGAGCAGGGTACCGAGCCAGTGGCCGACGGCGTCGAGCCGCCGGCCGCCGACCAGGAGGACGGCCGCTCCGAGCAGGGGCGCCGCGATCAGCAGCGCAATCAGGTTCTCCACGATTACTCCGACCCCTTACAGCTTCATCAGGCTGGCGTCGTCGACCGAGGCCGAGTGGCGGGAACGGAACACCGACACGATGATCGCGAGCCCCACCACGACCTCCGCTGCGGCGACGACCATCGTGAAGAACGCGATGATCTGGCCGTCGAGGTTGCCGTGCATCCGGGAGAAGGTGACGAGCGCGAGGTTGCAGGCGTTCAGCATCAACTCGATGCACATGAAGACCACGATGGCGTTGCGCCGGATCAGCACACCGGTGGCGCCGATCGTGAACAGCAGGGCGGCGAGGTAGAGGTAGTTCACAGGGTTCACTTCGACGCCTCCTCGGGCCGCTTGAAGGCCGTCGGCTCGATCGCGGTGCGCTCCAGGCGTTCCGCGGCGCGCTGCTCCAGGGCCTTGAGGTCGTTGAGCGCCTCGGCCGACACGTCGCGGATCTGCCCGCGCTCGCGCAGCGTCTTGCTGACGGTGAGCTCGGACGGGGTGCCGTCGGGCAGCAGCCCGGCGATGTCCACGGCGTTGTGCCGGGCGTACACGCCGGGCGCCGGCAGCGGCGGTACGTGCCGCCCCTCGCGCACGCGCTGCTCGGCCAGCTCGCGCTGGGTCCTGGCCCGCTCGGTGCGCTCCCGGTGGGTGAGCACCATGGCGCCGACCGTGGCCGTGATCAGCAGCGCGCCGGTGAGTTCGAAGGCGAAGACGTAGCGGGTGAAGAGGAGGGAGGCCAGGCCCTCCACGTTGCCGCCCGCGTTGGCGTGGCCGGTGCCGTTGAACTCCTTCAGGGAGGCGTTGGAGATGCCCGCGATCAGCAGGATGCCGAAGCCGAGCCCACACAACAGGGCCAGCCAGCGCTGGCCCTTGATGGTCTCCTTCAGGGAGTCCGCGGCGGTCACGCCGACGAGCATCACCACGAACAGGAACAGCATCATGATCGCGCCGGTGTAGACGACGATCTGCACGATGCCCAGGAAGTAGGCGCCGTTGGTGAGGTAGAACACCGCCAGGACGATCATGGTGGCGGCCAGGCACAGCGCGCTGTGCACGGCCCTCTTCATGAAGACGGTGCACAGGGCGCCGATCACCGCGACGGTGCCGAGCACCCAGAACTGGAAGGCCTCTCCGGTGGAGGTGGAGTATGCGGCGAGCTGCGCGCTCATGCGTCAGCCCCCTGTTCTTCTGGCTTCTCGCCCTTGGAGACGGCGACCTGACGCACCGTGCCCGGCGCGGCCTCCGTCACCAGGCCCCGGTAGTAGTCCTGCTCGTCCGTGCCCGGGTAGATGGCGTGCGGTGTGTCGACCATGCCCTCTTCGAGGCCGGCGAGCAGCTGCTCCTTGGTGTAGATGAGGTTGGCGCGGCTGGAGTCGGCCAGTTCGAACTCGTTGGTCATCGTCAGCGCGCGCGTGGGGCACGCCTCGATGCACAGGCCGCACAGGATGCAGCGGGCGTAGTTGATCTGGTACACGCGCCCGTACCGCTCGCCCGGCGAGTAGCGCTCCTCGTCGGTGTTGTCGGCGCCCTCCACGTAGATGGCGTCGGCGGGGCAGGCCCAGGCGCACAGCTCGCAGCCGACGCACTTCTCCAGGCCGTCCGGATGGCGGTTGAGCTGGTGCCGTCCGTGGAAGCGCGGAGCCGTGGTCTTCTGCTGCTCCGGGTACTGCTCGGTCAGCCGCTTCTTGAACATGGCCTTGAAGGTCACACCGAAGCCGGCCACGGGGTTCAGGAAACCGGGTTTGGTCTCCTTGGGCTCCTCAGCCATCGGACGCCTCCTTTCCATCCAGAGGTCCGTCACTGGCAGTGTCCGACCCGCCACTGACAATCAACTCCCGCTCTCCCCCACGCTCGAATTCGCTCGCGCGGGGGGACCCCCTTCGCGAGCGGCGCCGCGGCACCGGCGGCAGCTCCTGCCCCGGCAGCGGCGGTACGGGGAATCCGCCGGCCATCGCGTCGAAGGCGGCCGGCCCGGCCTCGGGCTTCTCCGCGGTCTTCGTGCGCTCGCGGAACATGTCGACGACGAACGACAGGACCAGCACCGTCAGCACGGCACCGGCGACGTAGAGGGCGATGTCGGCGAAGCCGTAGTTCTCGTTGCGCAGGACCCGGACGGTCGCGACGAGCATCAGCCAGACCACGGAGACCGGGATGAGGACCTTCCAGCCGAGCTTCATCAGCTGGTCGTAGCGGACCCGCGGGAGCGTGCCGCGCAGCCAGATGAAGAAGAACAGCAGCAACTGGACCTTGATCACGAACCAGAGCAGCGGCCACCAGCCGTGGTTGGCGCCCTCCCAGAAGGTGCTGATCGGCCAGGGGGCCCGCCACCCGCCGAGGAAGAGCGTGGTCGAGACCGCGGAGACCGTCACCATGTTCACGTACTCGGCGAGCATGAACATCGCGAACTTGATCGACGAGTACTCGGTGTTGAAGCCGCCGACCAGGTCGCCCTCGGACTCCGGCATGTCGAACGGCGCGCGGTTGGTCTCCCCGACCATCGTGACGATGTAGAGGAGGAAGGAGACCGGCAGCAGCAGGATGTACCAGCGGTCGTGCTGCTGCTCGACGATCGTCGACGTGGACATGGAGCCCGAGTACAGGAAGACCGAGGCGAACGCGGCGCCCATGGCGATCTCGTAGGAGATCATCTGCGCGCAGGACCGCAGGCCGCCCAGGAGCGGGTAGGTCGATCCGGAGCTCCAGCCCGCCAGCACGATGCCGTAGATGCCGACGGAGGCGACCGCGAGGATGTAGAGCATCGCGATCGGCAGGTCGGTCAACTGCATCGCGGTGCGGTGACCGAAGATCGAGACCTCGTTGTTCGCCGGTCCGAAGGGGATCACGGCGATCGCCATGAAGGCCGGGATGGCCGCGACGATCGGCGCGAGGACGTAGACCACCTTGTCCGCGCGCTTGACGACGACGTCTTCCTTGAGCATCAGCTTGATGCCGTCGGCGAGCGACTGGAGCATGCCCCAGGGCCCGTGCCGGTTGGGGCCGATGCGCAACTGCATCCAGGCGACGACCTTGCGCTCCCAGACGATGGAGAACAGCACCGTCACCATCAGGAAGGCGAAGCAGAACACCGCCTTGACGACGACCAGCCACCAGGGATCGGTGCCGAACATCGACAGGTTCTCGGCGGCGAGGTACGGGCTCATGCCTCCACCTCCTTGGGGGCCTCGGTCGAGGACGTCGCCGGGCCGATGCGGACGAGGGAGCCGGGCAGCGCCCCCGTGTCGGAGGCGACGCCCCCGCCGACGGAGTTCAGCGGGAGCCACACCACCCGGTCGGGCATCTCGGTGATCTCCAGCGGGAGTTCGACCGTTCCGGCGGGACCGGTCACGGCCAGCACGGCGGAGTCCGCGACGCCCGCCTCGGCGGCCGTGGCGGCCGACAGGCGTGCGCGTGCGGCGTGCCGGGTACCGGCGAGCGCGTCGTCGCCCTCCTGGAGGACACCCTGGTCGAGCAGCAGCCGGTGCCCCGCGAGCAGGGCCTCCCCGGCGGCCGGGCGCGGCGCCGTGCCCGCGCTGTGCGCCGGGTCCGCGGCGCGCGGTCCGGTCCAGGCACCCAGCCGGTCGAGCTCCGCGCGCACGGTCCGCAGGTCCGGCAGACCCAGGTGGACGTCCATGGCGTCGGCCAGCATCTGCAGCACCCGCGCGTCGGAGGGCGACAGGGTGCGGGTCATCTGCTCCGGCTTGAGCGCGGCCTCGAAGAGGCGGACCCTGCCCTCCCAGTTGAGGAAGGTGCCGGCCTTCTCGACGACGGCGGCGACGGGCAGGACCACGTCCGCGTGTTCGGTGACCTCGCTGGGCCGCAGTTCGAGCGACACCACGAAACCCGCCTCGGAAAGGGCCGCACGCGCGCGTGCCGGATCGGGCAGGTCGGCGACCTCCACTCCGGCGACGAGCAGGGCCTGCAGCCGGCCCGAGGCCGCGGCCTCGACGATCTGCCCGGTGTCACGGCCGTAACGGTGCGGGAGTTCGGCGACGCCCCACAGCGCGGCGACCTCCTCCCGCGCGCGCGGGTCGGTGGCCGGGCGTCCGCCCGGCAGCAGCGACGGCAGAGCGCCGGCCTCGACCGCGCCGCGCTCGCCGGCCCGGCGCGGAATCCACACCAGTCGTGCGCCGGTCGCGGCGGAGGCCCGTACGGCGGCCGTCAGTCCGCCGGCTACCGCCGCGAGCCGCTCGCCCACGACGATGACCGAGCCCTCGGCCCGCAGTGCCTCGGCGGCCCGGGTGCCGTCGTCCTGCAGTCCGACGCCGCCCGCCAGCGCGTCCAGCCACTCGTGCTCGGTGCCGGGAGCGGCGGGCAGCAGGGTGCCGCCCGCCTTCTCCAGGCCCCGCGTGGCGTGCGTGGCCAGCGCGAACACCTTCTGCCCGTGCTTGCGCCAGGCCTTGCGCAGCCGGAGGAAGACGCCGGGCGACTCCTCCTCGGACTCAAACCCGACGAGCAGCACGGCGGGCGCCTTCTCCAGCGCGGTGTACGTGACACCGGTGCCGTCGAGGTCGCGGCCGCGTCCGGCGATCCGGGCGGCGAGGAAGTCGGCCTCCTCACCGCTGTGCACACGCGCGCGGAAGTCGATGTCGTTGGTGTCCAGCGCCACGCGCGCGAACTTGCTGTAGGCGTAGGCGTCCTCGACGGTGAGCCGGCCGCCGGTGAGGACACCGGTCCGCCCGCGCGAGGCGAGCAGGCCCTGGGCGGCGATCTCCAGCGCATCCGTCCAGGACGCCGGCACCAGCTCGCCCTCGGGGTTGCGCACCAGGGGCGTGGTGAGCCGGTCCTTCTGCTGTGCGTACCGGAACGCGAAGCGCCCCTTGTCGCACATCCACTCCTCGTTGACCTCGGGGTCGTTGGCGGCGAGCCGCCGCATGACCTTGCCGCGCCGGTGGTCGGTGCGAGTGGCGCAGCCGCCCGAGCAGTGCTCGCACACCGACGGCGAGGAGACCAGGTCGAAGGGGCGGGAGCGGAAGCGGTACGCCGCCGAGGTGAGCGCCCCGACCGGGCAGATCTGGATGGTGTTGCCGGAGAAGTACGACTCGAAGGGGTCGCCCTCACCGGTGCCGACCTGCTGGAGCGCGCCCCGTTCGATCAGCTCGATCATCGGGTCGCCGGCGACCTGGTTGGAGAACCGGGTGCAGCGGGCGCACAGCACGCACCGCTCCCGGTCCAGCAGCACCTGCGTGGAGATCGGCAGGGGCTTCTCGTAGGTCCGCTTCTTCCCCTCGAAGCGGGACTCGGCGTTGCCGTGCGACATGGCCTGGTTCTGCAGCGGGCACTCGCCGCCCTTGTCGCAGACCGGGCAGTCCAGCGGGTGGTTGATGAGCAGCAGCTCCATCACGCCGTGCTGCGCCTTCTCGGCGACCGGCGAGGTGAGCTGGGTCCTGACGACCATGCCGTCCGTGCAGGTGATCGTGCAGGAGGCCATCGGCTTGCGCTGGCCCTCGACCTCGACGATGCACTGCCGGCAGGCGCCGACCGGGTCGAGCAGGGGGTGGTCGCAGAACCGGGGGATCTCGATGCCGAGCTGTTCGGCGGCCCGGATGACCAGGGTGCCCTTGGGCACGCTGATCTCGGCGCCGTCGATCGTCAGCGTCACGAGATCTTCCGGCGGGACCGCCGCCTCTCCCCCGCCCGCGGGAGCGTTGGTGGTCACGGTCATGGGTTCACCTCCGTGCGATCGGCCCAGGCCGTGGACTTGGCCGGGTCGAAGGGGCAGCCCCGGCCCGTGATGTGCTGCTCGTACTCCTCGCGGAAGAACTTCAGGGAGGAGAAGATCGGGGAGGCGGCGCCGTCACCGAGCGCGCAGAAGGACTTGCCGTTGATGTTGTCGGCGATGTCGTTCAGCTTGTCGAGGTCGGACATCGCGCCCTTGCCGGCCTCGATGTCCCGCAGCAACTGCACCAGCCAGTACGTTCCTTCGCGGCACGGTGTGCACTTGCCGCAGGACTCGTGGGCGTAGAACTCGGTCCACCGGGTCACGGCCCGCACCACGCAGGTGGTCTCGTCGAAGCACTGGAGGGCCTTGGTGCCGAGCATCGAGCCCGCGGCGCCCACTCCCTCGTAGTCGAGCGGGACGTCGAGGTGCTCGTCGGTGAACATCGGCGTCGAGGAGCCGCCCGGCGTCCAGAACTTCAGCCGGTGCCCGGGGCGCATTCCGCCGCTCATGTCGAGCAGCTGACGCAGTGTGATGCCGAGCGGGGCCTCGTACTGGCCGGGGCTCGCGACATGGCCGCTGAGGGAGTAGAGCGTGAAGCCCGGGGACTTCTCGCTGCCCATGGACCTGAACCAGTCCTTGCCGTTGTTCAGGATCGCGGGAACCGACGCGATGGACTCGACGTTGTTCACCACAGTGGGGCACGCGTAGAGGCCCGCGACGGCAGGGAAGGGAGGACGCAGCCGCGGTTGGCCGCGGCGGCCTTCGAGCGAGTCCAGCAGTGCGGTCTCCTCACCGCAGATGTACGCGCCGGCGCCGGCGTGCACGGTGAGGTCGAGGTCGAGGCCGCTGCCCAGGATGTTCTCGCCGAGGTAGCCGGCCGCGTAGGCCTCGCGCACGGCCGAGTGCAACCGCCGCAGTACGGGGACGACTTCGCCCCGCAGATAGATGAAGGCATGCGACGACCTGATGGCGTAGCACGCGATGACGATGCCCTCGATGAGGCTGTGCGGGTTCGCGAAGAGGAGCGGGATGTCCTTGCAGGTCCCGGGCTCCGATTCGTCGGCGTTGACAACAAGATAGTGCGGTTTGCCATCGCCCTGGGGAATGAACTGCCACTTCATTCCGGTCGGGAATCCGGCGCCGCCGCGGCCGCGCAGACCCGAGTCCTTGACGTACGCGATCACGTCGTCCGGCGACATGGCGAGCGCCTTGCGCAGTCCTTCGTACCCGTCGTGCCTTCGGTACATGTCCATCGTCCAGGACCTGTCCTCGTCCCAGAAGGCGGACAGCACGGGTACGAGCAGCTTCTCCGGGCTGCTCTCGTCGATCTCCGGTGCCAAGGTCATCCCTCCCCCTCCTCTCCGACGTCTCCGACAGGTCCCGCCGCATCAGAGGTGCGGGGCGCAGCCCCTCCATCACGGGTGGTGGTGGGCGACGGGTCGGGCGGATCGGATGCCGATGTGTCCTGCGGCGCGTCGTGCGAGCTCAGGTGCTCGGTCGGCGACGGCTGGTGCACGGCGTCGTGCGGGCCGGCGTCCTGCGGTCCGCCGTCGCGCGGGTGGACCACGCGCGCGGGTGCGGCCTCTCCCTTGGCCAGGCGGAGGCCCACCAGCGAGGCGGGTCCCGCGCTGCCGCCGGACTCCGTCGCCCCTTCGCGCTCGTCGGGGAAGCCGGCCAGGATCCGGGCGGTCTCCTTGAACGTGCACAGGGGTGCGCCGCGCGTGGGTGTCACCGGCCGTCCCGCGCGCAGGTCGTCGACCAGGCGCTTGATGCTCGCCGGGGTCTGGTTGTCGAAGAACTCCCAGTTGACCATCACGACCGGCGCGTAGTCGCAGGCCGCGTTGCACTCGATGTGCTCCAGGGTGACCTTGCCGTCGTCGGTGGTCTCGCCGTTGCCGACGCCGAGGTGCTCCTGGAGGGCCTCGAAGATGGCGTCGCCGCCCATCACGGCGCACAGGGTGTTGGTGCAGACGCCCACCTGGTAGTCGCCGGACGGCTTGCGCCGGTACATGGTGTAGAAGGTGGCGACCGCGGTGACCTCGGCCGTGGTCAGGCCGAGCACGTCCGCGCAGAACCGCATGCCGGTACGCGTGACGTGCCCCTCCTCCGACTGCACCAGGTGCAGCAGCGGCAGGAGGGCGGACCGGGAGTCCGGGTAGCGGGCGATGATCTCGCGCGCGTCCCGCTCGAGCCGGGTGCGGACGTCGTCCGGGTAGTCGGGCGCGGGCAGTTCGGGCATGCCCAGGCTGACGCCCTGCTCCGAAGAACTGGTGGTCACCGGTCGACGCCTCCCATCACGGGGTCGATGGACGCGACGGCGACGATGACGTCGGCGACCTGGCCGCCCTCGCACATCGCCGCCATCGCCTGAAGGTTGGTGAAGGACGGGTCCCGGAAGTGGACCCGGTAGGGGCGGGTGCCTCCGTCGGAGACGACGTGCACCCCGAGTTCGCCCTTGGGCGACTCGACCGCCGCGTACGCCTGTCCCGGCGGGACGCGGAACCCCTCGGTGACCAGCTTGAAGTGGTGGATCAGGGCCTCCATGGAGGTGCCCATGATCTTCTTGATGTGGTCCAGGGAGTTGCCGAGTCCGTCCGGTCCCAGGGCGAGCTGGGCGGGCCAGGCGATCTTCTTGTCGGCGACCATGACCGGGCCCGGCTCCAGCCGGTCCAGGCACTGCTCGACGATCCTGAGCGACTGGCGCATCTCCTCCAGGCGGATCAGGAAGCGGCCGTAGGAGTCGCAGCTGTCGGCGGTCGGGACGTCGAAGTCGTACGTCTCGTAGCCGCAGTAGGGCTGGGCCTTGCGCAGGTCGTGCGGCAGGCCGGTGGAGCGCAGGATCGGGCCGGTGGCGCCGAGGGCCATGCAGCCGGCCAGGTCGAGGTAGCCGACGTCCTGCATACGGGCCTTGAAGATGGGGTTCCCGGTGGCGAGCTTGTCGTACTCCGGGAGGTTCTTCGTCATCTTCTTCACGAACTCGCGGATCTGGTCCACCGCGCCGGGCGGCAGGTCCTGGGCGAGTCCGCCGGGCCGGATGTACGCGTGGTTCATCCGCAGGCCGGTGATGAGCTCGTAGAGGTCGAGAATCATTTCACGATCACGGAATCCGTAGATCATGATCGTGGTGGCGCCGAGCTCCATGCCGCCGGTGGCGATGCACACCAGGTGGGAGGAGAGCCGGTTCAGCTCCATCAGGAGCACCCGGATGATCTTGGCGCGTTCGGTGATCTGGTCCTCGATGCCGAGGAGTTTCTCGACGGCGAGGCAGTAGGCGGTCTCGTTGAAGAAGGACGTCAGGTAGTCCATGCGCGTGACGAAGGTGGTGCCCTGCGTCCACGTGCGGAACTCGATGTTCTTCTCGATGCCGGTGTGCAGATAGCCGATGCCGCAGCGGGCCTCGGTGACCGTCTCGCCGTCGATCTCCAGGATCAGCCGGAGCACGCCGTGGGTCGAGGGGTGCTGGGGACCCATGTTGACGACGATGCGCTCGTCGTCGGCGCGGGCCGCGGACCGGGCGACCTCGTCCCAGTCGCCACCGGTGACCGTGTAGACGGTGCCCTCGGTCGTCTCGCGCGCGGAGGACGACGACGGGGTGTGCGTGCTCATGAGTACGACCTCCGCTGGTCCGGAGCCGGGATCTGGGCGCCCTTGTACTCGACGGCGATGCCGCCGAGGGGGTAGTCCTTGCGCTGCGGATGGCCCTGCCAGTCGTCCGGCATCATGATCCGCGTCAGGGCCGGGTGGCCGTCGAAGACGATTCCGAAGAAGTCGTAGGTCTCGCGCTCGTGCCAGTCGTTGGTCGGGTAGACGGGGACCAGCGACGGGATGTGCGGGTCGGCGTCGGGGGCGCTGACCTCCAGCCGGACCAGCCGGTTGTGGGTGATCGAGCGCAGGTGGTACACGGCGTGCAGCTCGCGGCCCTTGTCCTGCGGGTAGTGGACGCCGCTGACGCCGGTGCACAGCTCGAAGCGCAGGGCGGGGTCGTCGCGCAGGGTGCGGGCGACGCGCACCAGGTGCTCGCGCTCGATGTGGAAGGTCAGTTCGCCGCGGTCGACGACCGTCTTCTCGATCGCGTTCTCCGGGAGGAGTCCCTGTTCCTCCAGCGCGCCCTCGAGTTCGTCGGCGATCTCGTCGAAGGCTCCGCCGGGGCCGCCGTAGGGGCGGCTCGCCGGACCCGGGAGCCGGACCGAGCGGACCAGCCCGCCGTAGCCGGAGGTGTCGCCGCCGTTGTTGGCGCCGAACATGCCGCGCTGGACGCGGATCTCCTCGCCGCCCTGGCCCCGCCGACCGGGAAGGTTGCCGGCGGACAGGTCCTTCTCCGGGTTCACCCCGTTCGCGGACCCGTTGACGTCCTTGCCGTGTCCGTCGCTCATCGCAGCAGCCCCTTCATCTCGATCGTGGGCAGGGCCTTGAGCGCGGCCTCCTCCGCCTCGCGGGCGGCCTCCTCGGCGTTCACGCCGAGCTTGGAGGACTGGATCTTCTGGTGCAGCTTGAGGATCGCGTCCAGCAGCATCTCGGGCCGCGGCGGACAGCCCGGCAGGTAGATGTCGACCGGGACGATGTGGTCGACGCCCTGGACGATCGCGTAGTTGTTGAACATGCCGCCCGAGGAGGCGCACACGCCCATCGAGATCACCCACTTGGGGTTGGGCATCTGGTCGTAGACCTGCCTGAGGACCGGCGCCATCTTCTGGCTGACCCGCCCGGCCACGATCATCAGGTCCGCCTGGCGGGGCGAACCCCGGAAGACCTCCATGCCGAAGCGCGCCAGGTCGTAGCGCCCGGCGCCGGTGGTCATCATCTCGATCGCGCAGCAGGCGAGGCCGAAGGTGGCCGGGAAGACGGACGCCTTGCGCACCCAGCCCGCGGCCTGCTCGACGGTGGTCAGCAGGAAGCCGCTCGGCAGCTTTTCTTCGAGTCCCATGTCGTTAAAGGCCCCTCAGTCCCATTCCAGGCCGCCGCGCCGCCATACGTACGCGTACGCCACGAAGACGGTGAGCACGAAGAGCAGCATCTCCACGAGCCCGAATACACCCAGGGCGTCGAAGCTGACGGCCCATGGGTAGAGGAAGACGATCTCGATGTCGAAGACGATGAAGAGCATCGCCGTCAGGTAGTACTTGATGGGGAAGCGCCCGCCGCCGGCCGGCGTGGGGGTCGGCTCGATTCCGCACTCGTAGGCCTCGAGTTTGGCGCGGTTGTACCGCTTCGGTCCGATCAGCGTGGCCATGACCACGGAGAAGATCGCAAAGCCTGCCCCGAGGGCTCCCAGTACGAGGATGGGCGCATACGCGTTCACCGCTCCTCGCTCCTCTCAGTCGGCACTGACTGCTGGCGGTCAGTGGGCCGCGACTGCCCCACGCGGCCCCCGTCTCCCGGCTCGTCCAGCCAAGATCGAGAACATGTGAAGCAGGTCACAAGCCCAACTGCCTCGCATCTTATGCCCGACGCTCTGTGATCTGCGACACGGGGTATTGCATGAGCTTTGTGATCTCCACCACCTGACGAACGATCATCAAGTCGGATGAGCGGTGATCTTCGCACGCGAAGCACCTGTGTGATCACTACTGGTCACATTTTACCTCGTATTTGCAGGTCGGAGAGGGTGTGCACTATCAGACGCCCTGCGCCCGGCGCAAAGTGGCGAACTGTGTCAAGCCTTTGATATGGGCCTGCTTTTCACACATCAGGGGGACGGCGACGCGAGATGTGGACACGTTCACCCGTTCACAAGCGGGCGGCGCGAATCGGGAGGCCACTCGGGCGCGGTTTCACGAATGGGACTCAAGTGACGAATGGGACCGGTGAGTCAGCCCGTGCGCGAACCCCTCCGGACGGTGATCACTCCGTGACCTCCGTCACGTTCGTGAGAGGGGCGTGAGAGCGGGGCTTGGCCAACGATCCACTCGGATGGTAGGTCGAGGGCAATTCGGGCGTAACAGCGAAAGACCATGATCAAAGGCATGATCACGTCCGCCCGCAATGTCCGTTACGGCGTCAATAAAGAACCTCGGACATGGGATTTGGCGGCCTCATTGAGCAAATGTGGCGCACCGCACGTTTCTTGAAGATATGAAGGAGCCCCTGGTACCGGTTGTTCCCATGTCCCACACCGCTCACATACGCAGCCACCGGAAGCCCCGCCGTAGCGCGTCGAGAGTCGCGATGCGGGCCGGTGTTGCCGGCGGCGTCCTCGGCACCCTGGCAGTGGCCGGCACGTCGGCCTCGTCGGCGAACGCCGCCGAGCCGGTGACCCAGACCCTCGAACTGCCCACCCTGACCTCCGACCTGGCCGCCCAGGTGGCCCAGTCGGCGGACGCGACGGAACAGGCGGCCGCCAACTACCGCCTGAGCGCCGAGCGCGACGCGGCCGCCGCAAACGCCGCGAAGCAGGCCAAGGCGGACCTTGCCGACGCCAAGAAGAAGGCGGAGGCCCGCAAGAAGGCCGAGGCCGCCCGCAAGAAGGCCGCCGAGACCGCCCGCCAGGCCGCCGCCGACCGTGCCTCCCGCACGACCGAGCGGCCGACCCTCAGCGCCACGGCGAGCGTCGGGTCCACCTCCGCGAGCGTGTCCACGGCGACCGGTTCGGCCGCGGCGGTGGTCTCGTTCGTCAAGGCCCAGGTCGGCAAGGCCTACGTCTCCGGCGCCACCGGCCCGTCCGCCTTCGACTGCTCCGGCCTGGTGCAGACCGCCTTCAAGCAGGTCGGCATCAGCCTGCCGCGGGTCTCCCAGGACCAGTCGACCGCCGGCACCCAGGTGTCGCTGTCCAACCTCCAGCCGGGCGACATCCTCTACTGGGGCGGCGCGGGCAGCGCGT
Organism: Streptomyces sp. NPDC087787; assembly: GCF_044743035.1. NCBI lineage: Bacteria > Bacillati > Actinomycetota > Actinomycetes > Kitasatosporales > Streptomycetaceae > Streptomyces > Streptomyces sp. NPDC087787. The sequence continues at coordinate 115,689 of NZ_JBIUVQ010000015.1, read as the reverse complement.
ACCACGTGGGTGTCTACGTCGGTAACGGTATGTTCGTCGGTGCGCAGAACCCGTCCACGGGCGTCGTCGAGCGTCCGCTGTCCTACGACCCGCCGTCCGGCGCGGTCCGGGTGCTCTGAGGACGCCACGCGCAGCCGTATGGACTGAAGGGCCGCAGCCGCTCGGGGGCAGCGGCCCTTCCGGCTTTCCCGTTTCGCCCGCTTCAGTCCCCTGTGACACGGCCGGGGCCGGCTCGTGACCGAGCCGGCCCCGCTGTCGTCCCTCGTCCGCTCAGGCCTTCGGAGCCACCTTGCTCAGGCCGTTGATGATGCGGTCCATCGCGTCGCCGCCCGTCGGGTCGGTGAGGTTGGCCAGGAGCTTGAGGGTGAACTTCATCAGCACCGGGTGGGTCAGCCCGCGCTGGGCGGCGATCTGCATGACCTTCGGGTTGCCGATGAGCTTCACGAAGGCGCGGCCCAGCGTGTAGTAGCCGCCGTAGGTGTCCTTCAGGACGCGCGGGTAGCGCCGCAGGGCGAGTTCGCGCTGCGCCGGGGTGGCCCGGGAGTGGGCCTGGACGATGACGTCGGCGGCGAGCTGACCGGACTCCATCGCATAGGCGATGCCCTCGCCGTTGAAGGGGTTGACCAGGCCGCCCGCGTCGCCGACCAGCAGCAGGCCCCGCGTGTAGTGGGGCTGGCGGTTGAAGGCCATGGGCAGGGCCGCGCCGCGGATCGGGCCGGTCATGTTGTCCGGGGTGTAGCCCCAGTCCTCGGGCATCGACGCGCACCAGGCCTTGAGCACCTCGCGCCAGTCCAGCTCCTTGAAGGACTCGGAGGTGTTGAGCACGCCAAGGCCGACGTTGGAGGTGCCGTCGCCCATGCCGAAGATCCAGCCGTAGCCGGGCAGCAGCCGGTCCTGGGGGCCGCGCCGGTCCCACAGCTCCAGCCAGGACTCCAGGTAGTCGTCGTCGTGGCGCGGGCTGGTGAAGTAGGTGCGCACCGCGACGCCCATCGGGCGGTCCTCACGCCGGTGCAGGCCCATCGCCAGGGACAGCCGGGTGGAGTTGCCGTCGGCGGCGACGACGAGCGGCGCGTGGAAGGTGACCTCGCGCTTCTCCTCGCCCAGTTTGGCCCTGACCCCGGTGATGCGGCCGGTGCGGTCGTCCACGAGGGGCGCGGACACGTTGCAGCGCTCGAACAGCCGGGCACCCGCCTTCTGCGCCTGCCGGGCGAGCTGCTCGTCGAAGTCGTCGCGCTTGCGCACGAGTCCGTAGTCGGGGAAGGAGGCGAGGTCGGGCCAGTCGAGCTGGAGGCGGACGCCTCCGCCGATGATCCGCAGGCCCTTGTTGCGCAGCCAGCCGGCCTCCTCGGAGATGTCGATGCCCATCGCGACGAGCTGTTTGACGGCGCGTGGGGTGAGGCCGTCGCCGCAGACCTTCTCCCGCGGGAACTCGGTCTTCTCCAGCAGGAGTACGTCGAGTCCGGCCCGGGCGAGGTGATACGCGGTCGTGGACCCGGCCGGCCCCGCGCCCACGACGATCACATCTGCGGTGTTCTCGGAGAGGGGCTCAGTCACGGTCACAGCGGGATCTCCCCAAGGTTCGGAATTCTGCGTGCCGACCGGCACTGGACATGGGCAGTCTATGCAGCAGAATTGATCACCCGGCTGAAGGGCTGCCCCGTGAACCGAGCTCTCCCCGTCGTAAGCCTGCGCGTCCCCACCGATGAGGACGCCGTCGCCTGGCACCGGATCTTCGCCGACCCGGACGTCATGGAGTTCCACGGCGGCAGGCCGGCGGAGCTGTCCGTCTACGAGGAACTCACCGCCCGTCAGCGGCGGCACGACGCCGAGCGCGGCTTCTGCCTGTGGACGATGCTCGACGAGACCGGCCGGGTCATCGGCTTCACCGGCGCCCAGCCGTGGGAACGGGACTGGGGCCCCACGGGCGAGATCGAGATCGGCTGGCGGCTCTCCCGCGAGCACTGGGGCCGCGGATACGTCACGGCGGCCGCCCGGATGACCCTGGAGCGGCTGCGGGAGGCCGGCCTGACGAGCGTGGTGGCGATGGTCGACGCGCGCAACAAGCGGTCCATCGCGGTCACCGAGCGCCTCGGCATGAGTCTGGCGCAGACCTTCGTGACGCCGGTGTCGGAGCGGCAGGGGCACTGCTACCGGCTGGAGCTGTGATCGCGGCCGGCTACCGTTCGTAATCGACTGTCACAGAAAGACACTTGACGCTTCCGGGTGACACCCCTGGCCGGTTACCCTGCCAGTACCGCTGGGGGTGACGTCTGTGTACATGACACCCAAGACACCCGAAGTGCGCGTGCCGCGCCTGGTCGGACTGATGGCCGTGGACGCACGCGAGACCGCCAGGGCCCAGGGCCTGTTGCTCAACGCGCCGGACCGCCCGGACTTCCATCTCACGGTCGTCGAGCACGTCGTCCGCCAGTACCCGCGACCCGGCGCCGAGGTGCCGCGGGACTCCATGGTGTACGTGTGGTTCGACTTCGGCGCGGGCGAGGGAGGCGGAGGCGTCCGCGAGCCGCGCGTCCCGCGGCCGCCCACGGGCGGCCTCCAGCGCGAACTCGACGAACCGGGCGATCCGTACGCGGCCAGCCCCGCGTGACCGCGGTCAGCGCCGTGTGACGGTCCGCGCGGCCGTCAGCCCGTGAACCTCCCGGTCGCGGCCGTCAGTCCTTGAACCCCCGGTGCAGGGACACGATCCCGCCGCTGAGGTTGCGCCAGGCCACCTTCGACCAGCCCGCCGTGCGCAGCAGCCCGGCCAGCCCGGGCTGGTCGGGCCAGGCCCGGATGGACTCGGCGAGGTACACGTACGCGTCCGGGTTGGAGGACACCGCGCGCGCCACGGGCGGCAGGGCCCGCATCAGGTACTCGGTGTAGACCGTGCGGAACGGCGCCCAGGTGGGGTGGGAGAACTCGCAGATGACCACCCGGCCGCCGGGCCGGGTCACCCGGTACATCTCCCGCAGGGCCGTCTCGGTGTCCTGCACGTTGCGCAGCCCGAAGGAGATGGTGACGGCGTCGAAGGTGTCGTCCTTGAACGGCAGCCGCGTCGCGTCGCCCGCGGTGAACGGCAGCCAGGCGTGCCGCCGCTTGCCGACCCGCAGCATCCCGAGCGAGAAGTCGCAGGGGACGACGTAGGCGCCGGCGCGGGTGAAGGGCAGCGAGGAGGTGGCCGTCCCGGCGGCGAGATCGAGGATCTTCTGCGCCGGACGGGCGTCGACCGCCCTGGCGACCTCCTTCCGCCACCGCCGGTCCTGCCCCAGGGACAGCACGTCGTTGGTCAGGTCGTACCGTTCCGCCACGTCGTCGAACATCGAGGCGACGTCGTGCGGCTGCTTCTCCAGGGATGCGCGGGTCACCGGCCCATTGTGGCAGGCGGGGGTGGCGCTTGACGGAAGTGCCCCGGCGGCACGGCTTTCAATGGCAGGCTCGGAAGGCGGTTCCCGGTCCGGAGACAGGCTCTCTGCGGACCGGGACCTCGCTGTGCGGGGATCCATGGACGGACATCACGAGAGCTGGTGCATGCGCAATGAGGAGTTTCCTGACGCCGGTGGCCGGGCTCGCCTGCCTGGTCGCCCTGGCCGCCACGGGCTGCTCCCCGATGCCCGACGGCACCTCCGACGCGGCCCACAAGGCGGACCGGTCCAGCACCTCGTACGCCCCGTACGTGAGCGCCACCACGGCTTCGGGCACCGACTCGGCAGGCTCGCCCGCGACGTACAACCTCGCCTTCGTCATCTCAGGCGGCAGCGGCTGCACTCCGGAGTGGGACGGCATGATGGGGCTGGACGACGCCGAGGTGACGTCCCGGATCGGGAAACTGAGGAAGTCGGGCGCCACGGTGCGCGTCTCCTTCGGCGGGGCCCACGGCAAGGAGTTGGCGACGACGTGCGAGAACGCGTCCGTGCTGGCGGACGCGTACGGGAAGGCCCTGGACGCGGCGGGTTCGTCCCGGGCCGACTTCGACGTCGAGGGCCGTACGCTGACCGACTCCGCCTCCGTCGGCCTGCGTTCCCGGGCGATCGCCCTGCTGCAGAAGCGGCGCCCCGGTCTGGAGGTGTCCTTCACGCTGCCCGTCATGCCGTCCGGGCTGGGCTCCCACGGCCTGGCCCTGCTGGAGTCCGCGAACGAGCACGACGTCCAGGTCTCGACCGTCAACCTCATGACGATGAACTACGCCGAGTCCTACACCGGCGACATGGGCGCCTACGCCCTCGCCGCCGCGAAGGCCACCCACACCCAGTTGAAGAAGGTCTTCGGCCTCTCGGACGCCGGCGCCTGGGAGGGCATGGCGCTCACCCCGATGATCGGCGCCAACGACATCGCCGGCGAGACGTTCACCCTCGCGGACGCGGCCCGGGTGCGCTCCTTCGCAGAGGAGAAGCGGATCGCCTGGGTCTCGATGTGGTCCACCTTCCGCGACCGCCAGTGCGAGAAGGACGTCCCGTCCCGGGACGACGCGGCGACGGACTGCAGCGGGGTGAAGCAGAAGCCGGGTGCGTTCGCCCGGGTGTTGGGTGGGTGAGGGGGGCTGAGGGCCCTGGGGGGGCTGATCTCAGCGTCTGCGGTGCACCAGGCGGCCCGCGCACACCGTGGCGAGGCAGGCGCCGGAGTCGTCGAAGACGGCGAGGTCGGCCCGGCCGCCCTCCACGACCGCCGCGGGCCGGGGCGCGGCAAGGACGGCGACGTCGTTCCGGGCGGCCGCCTCCCGCAGTCCGGGCGCGTCCGCGTGCCCGGCGAGCACGGCCGTCGCGCCGAGCTTGAGGACCGCGTGGACCCGCTCACGCGGACTCGGCGCGTCGGGCAGTGGCCCCTCGTGCACGCGCCCCGGCCCGAGCACGCCCGGCCAGCGCCGCACGCGCGCGTGCGGGAACCGCCGCTCCAGCTCGGCGAGCGTCCCCACGGCCGCGACCCGGGCGCCCTCGACGGCGACGGCGCCGCCCTCGACCGGTTCCGCGTCCCGGCCGGCACGGACCGCGTCCGCCGCGTGAATCGTCAGCACCCTTACCCCGTACGTCAGTTGGAGGTGAGCAGCTTCAGCTCGGGGTGGGCCGTCCCGCCCGCGATCGCCGTCGACGAGATGTGGGACATCACGCGGTCGTCGACCGGGTCGTTCGCCGGGTCGTCGTGGACGACGAGGTGCTCGTACGTCGTCGCCCGCTGCGCCGGAACCCGTCCCGCCTTCCGGATGAGCTCGATGATCTCCATCCGGTTGGAGCGGTGCTTGGCGCCGGCCGACGACACGACGTTCTCCTCCAGCATGATCGAGCCCAGGTCGTCGGCGCCGTAGTGCAGGGTCAGCTGGCCGACCTCCTTGCCCGTGGTCAGCCAGGAGCCCTGGATGTGCATCACGTTGTCGAGGAAGAGGCGCGCGATCGCGATCATCCGCAGGTACTCGAAGAGAGTGGCCTGCGTACGGCCCTTCAGGTGGTTGTTCTCCGGCTGGTAGGTGTACGGGATGAACGCCCGGAAGCCGCCGGTGCGGTCCTGCACGTCGCGGATCATCCGCAGGTGCTCGATCCGCTCGGCGTTCGTCTCACCGGTGCCCATGAGCATCGTGGAGGTGGACTCCACGCCCAGCCGGTGCGCGGTCTCCATGATCTCCAGCCAGCGCTCCCCGGACTCCTTCAGCGGGGCGATGGCCTTGCGCGGCCGCTCCGGCAGGAGTTCGGCGCCGGCGCCGGCGAAGGAGTCAAGGCCGGCCTCGTGGATGCGCGTGATGGCCTCCTCCACCGAGACGCCCGAGATCCGCGCCATGTGCTCCACCTCGGAGGCGCCCAGCGAGTGGATCACGAGCTGCGGGAAGGCCTTCTTGATGGCGCTGAAGTGCTTCTCGTAGTACTCGACGCCGTAGTCCGGGTGGTGGCCGCCCTGGAACATGATCTGCGTGCCGCCGAGTTCGACGGTCTCCGCGCAGCGCCGCAGGATGTCGTCGAGGTCGCGGGTCCACCCCTTGTCGGTGTCCTTGGGGGCGGCGTAGAAGGCGCAGAACCTGCACGCGGTGACGCACACGTTCGTGTAGTTGATGTTGCGCTCGATGATGTACGTCGCGATGTGCTCGGTGCCCGCGTACTTGCGGCGGCGCACGGCGTCGGCGGCGGCGCCCAGCGCGTGCAGCGGCGCGTGGCGGTAGAGGTCGAGCGCTTCCTCGGGAGTGATCCGTCCGCCCGCGGCGGCACGGTCGAGGACGGCTGTGACATCAGGAGATGTGAGGTCGGCCTTCTCGGTCACCGGCGTCCCTTTCGCAAGGTTCGTAAGGGGTTGTGGACAGACCGAACCAGCCTACGTCAGCCGTTTCGCGGTACCGACCTCAGGCTGTGTACGCGCCGATCAGCACGCCCGCGAACGCCCCCGCGACCAGGAACGGCCCGAACGCGATGGCCGTCTTGCGGCCGGCCCGTCGTACGGCGACGAGCGCGCCGCCGTACAGGGCGCCGAACAGGAAACCGGCGAAGGTGCCGAGCAGGACGACGGGCCAGCCGTACCAGCCGAGGACGGCGCCCGCCCCGAGGGCCAGTTTCACGTCCCCGAACCCCATACCGGCGGGGTTGACGAGGAACAGCACGAAGTAGCCGCCGCCGAGCGCGAGAGCGCCGTACAGCGCGGTCGGCCAGTGGCCGGCGTGCCCGGGAACCAGGGCGGCCAGGCCGAGGAGCGCGAGGGCGGCGCCCGCGAGGGGCAGGGTCAGCACGTCGGGCAGCCGCCGCACCCGGAAGTCGACCACCGCGAGCAGCACACCGACGGGCGCCAGCAGCAGCCAGACGACGAGTTCGGGCCGGACACCGGTGACGGCGGCGAGCGCGCCGCAGACGAGGGCGGTGACGAGCGCGGTTGGCAGTGTGCGGGGGCCGTAGTGGGCGGGGGCGCGGGTCGGGGTGGCGGTGGAGGTCGTGGCTGGGTCGCCGACAGGAGTGGTGGTCGAGTCGCCGGCAGGGGTGGCGGCCGGGTCCGTGGCCGGGTCGCCCGCAGAGGTGGTGGCCGGGCCGTGGGGAGGAGCTGTGGCCGAATCGCCGCCAGGGGTGGTGGCGGGGCCGCCCGCAGGGTTCGCAGCAGGGCCGCCCGCAGGGGTGGCTGCCGAACTGCCGACCGGAGTGGCCGCGGCGCACTGCTCGCACCGCCCGCGTCCGATCCAGCCCCGTACCGAATGCCCGGCCGGGCAGCGGTCCCGCCATGTCTCCCCCGACGGCACGGAGAAGCGGTACGCGGCCCGCGGGAGCGACGCGCCCGCCGCCGCGCCCCACAGCACGGCGGCGGCGACCAGCGGCAGAGCGGCCGACGGCACGGCGGTCATCCCGCCGCGGCGACGGCGGTGCGCCAGGCCGGGAGCAGTTCGTCGAGCAGGGCCTCGGTGCGCGGCGGCAGGCCGCGGGCGCCGCCACGGCCGACGAGGTCGGCGGCGAGTGCCTGGAGGCGGGCGGTGTCGCCGGTGGCGTGCGTGGCGCGCAGCAGCTCGTTCCACAGGCGCTCGTCGGCCGGGGCGGTGCGCAGCGCGGCGTCCAGCGTCTCGATCGCCTTGTCCGCGCGGTCCTTCTCCAGGTGGAAGGAGGACAGTGCGAGCCCGATGTCCGCGACGATGAGGGGAAGTTGGGCATCGACGATCTCGTGGGTGAGCCACCGGTAGCGGCCCTCGGGCCGGTCGGCGAGCAGCGGTCCGCGCACCACCACCAGCGCGTCGGTGAGCAGCCGGCCGCGCACCGCCCGGCTGTCCGCGCCCTTGCCCTGTGTGGCCTCGTGGTACAGCGAGCGCAGCACGTCCAGGTCGGAGACGACGGACTTGGCGAGGGTGAGCCGTCCGGCGTCGTCCGTACGGAGCCGGGGCGTGCCGTCGGGATCGGTGCCGAGCCAGGAGCGCAGCCGCTCGACGAGCGCGTCCCGCACGTCGTCGGTGACCCCGCGCGGCCACAGCGCGGAGGACAGCACCCGCGGGTGCACGCCCTCCCGGTGCAGGAGCAGCAGCGCCAGCGCCTCGTGCAGCAGCGCGCTGCGCTCGTCGTCCGGGGTGTCGAGACCGATGATCTCGTACGGGCCCACGAGCCGCGCGTACACCGCCGGCCGTCCCTGCTCGCTGATGTCGACGAGGAACGGCGGGGTGGGCGCCGGTCCGTCGGGCCCGTTCTCCGGGTCGGCCTCGACGAACAGCTCGACCACCGCCCGCTGTTCGGCCGACGGCAGCATCTGCGCGTCGAGTTCGAGCCCGAGCAGCGGGGCGAGCAGCCTGCCCTCGCCGGTGATCTCCATCTCCCAGGCGGCGCCGGGCAGTTCGGCGGAATCGGTGCCGACGAGGTAGCCGATGCCCAACCGGCTGGCACCGGAGGCGAGTTCGGCGAGCCTGCGGGCGTCCTCCGCCGAGGGCTGGGCGGCCAGCAGCACCAGGTGCGGCGCCCAACGGGTGTGCTGGGCGGGCCCGGTGCGCCCGGTGAGCACGGAGTCGTGCCCGGCGGCACCCAGCGCGCCGCGCCGCTGCCGCGTCTCGGCCTCCATGGTCTCCAGGAGCGCGTCGATGCCGTCGAGGTGGCGAAGGCGGTTGGGGGCGAGCGGGGTGAGGTCCTGACCGAAGCCGACCAGGGTGACGGTCATACGGTCCGACCAGCCGTTGGTGGCGAGTTCGGCGGCGACGGAGGCGAACACGGCGGCCCGGTCGGCGGCGCTGCCGCTCAGCGAGACGATGCCGGGCACGGCCTCCAGGTTGAGCAGCAGACGTGAGTCGTCCATGGTGCCGAGGCTGACGAGCCCGGGGAACGGGGCGGCGGTGTCGGCGTCCTCGTACCGCTCGGCGTCGGCACGCCCCAGCATCCAGAACGTCTCGTCCTGCCCGGTCTGCCAGGGCGCGGGCGGCTTGCCGGCCGGCTGTGCGAGCTGGAGGTGCAGATCGCCCCCGGTGAGCCAGGCGGCGTAGACGACGGGCAGCGGCCGGGACTCGGCGGCGAGGGCGGCGGCGAGCCCGCGCAGCGACCGGTCGAGCCGCCGTACGCCCTCGGGGTCGGCGCCCACCAGCAGCGCGTCCTGCACGTCCAGCGCGTCCCCGGTCGGCGTCGGCGGCTCCATGCCGCGCCGCCCGCCGACGGCACCGAGCGCCGACTGCCACAGCGCCTGCCGGCGGCGGTGGCCGAGCGCGCCGAGGAGACCGGCGGCGAGGAGCGGGGCGCCGAGGAGGGCTTCGGGCAGCCCGAAGGAACGAGCGGAGGAGGCTGGGGTGGCGGCGGGGGCGGTGTCGCCACCGTGCTCCTGGTGCTGCCGCTGGGCGGGAACGGAGGCGTGGGAGCCACCGTCCTGCTGGTGGCCGCCGGCCTGCTGCTGCCCACCGGCCTGCTGCTGTCCGCCACCCTGCGCGTGGTCGCTCCCGCCCTGGGCGTGGTCGCCGGTCTTGGCGTAGTCGTGGATCTGCTGCCGCACCTGCTCGGAGACGTCCGCCGCGCCGTCGGGCATCTCGACGAGTTCGCCGCCGTGCGCGTCCGCGGGCATCTCCATGATCCAGCCGGGCCGGATGAGGCTGGCCTCGGACAGCCGGGAGCCGTCGGGCTGGACCCGGTCCTTGTTGAGCGCGTAGATCTCCTTGTACCGGCGCCCGTCGCCGAGGTGCCGCTGGGCGATCTCCCAGAGCGAGTCGTGGTGGCGTCCCTCGGGCGGCTGGATGCGGTAGTACTTCGTGTCGCCCTGCTTGGCCTCCGCCTGCGCGGCGGCGCTCGCGGCCTGCTCGGCGACGGCGGCCGCGGTGTCGGCGGCCTGCTCCCGCTGCTGCCCGAACAGCCCGCCCGGCGTCTGCTGCGCGGCGGCCACGGTCCCCTTCTGGTTGCCCTCCAGACCGTGCCCGAGCTGCGACAGTCCGGGCGTGAAGCTGGCGGCCGTGGCTCCGACGAGCAGCAGCGCGGCGACGAGCTGCCGTGCGAGGAGCTGACTGGGTCCGGCCCCGGGCACCCGCCCCGGCACCCCGACCCCGGACAGCGCGGCCTTCATCTCCACGAGCACACAGGCGGTGAACTGCGCCCAGGCGAGCCAGACCACGACCGACAGGATGTTCAGGAAGGTCTGGACGGTGATCTCCTGCTGGAGCCAGTCCAGACTCGGCACGCCGTGCGGCAGCGGCCACCCGAACTGCATGGCCAGCGCCAGTGGCACGCCGACGAGCAGGACGAGCAGGGCCAGGAAGGCGAGGAACGCCTTCACGAAGTCCCCGACCGTACGCCGCCGCACCCGCACCGGCTGCGGCGTCCGGTTCCTCGGGGCCGTCGAGCCGCCCGTCGGGCTTCCCGTCGAGCTTGAACTACGGCGTCGCGGCATGGCGGGTGTCCTGATGGTGTGTGAAGTGGGTGCGGTGAATGGGACGTCCTGAGCCTACAGAGATCCTGTTGACGGGGTCGACACAGCTGCCGCCCGCCAACTTCGAACGCCCCAAGCCGTTCACACCAGCCACGCCGTATCTCTTGAGTTCCCCCACACCACGGTCGGTCAACCGCTGAACCACCCGGCGTCGACCACCACCTTCAGGCCGACCCGTCGCCAGTGTCCACGAACAGCTCCTCCACACTGGCGGCACGGACCGCCCGCTGGGCCCAGAGCTCGAGTTGGTCCAGGTCGGAGCAGGCCTTCACCCGATCGCGAGCGGAATCCGGGACCGTGATGCCACGCCAGTCGAGGATCCGGAGGACCATCGAGGCACGCTCCTTCTCCACACCCTCCTCGATACCCTCTTCGCGAGCCTGTTCCCGGACCTTCTCGGCGACCTCGTGCCGGAAGAAGTAGTTGACCGGCATCAGCAGCTCCTTCCTACAAGTGGCTGCGGTAGTAGGCCCAACTTCCGCGTAGCGAACCTGCACACCCACATAGCCGTCCGCGGCTCAAAGGCCCCGGCCCGGGCCACCCTCGTGCGCACGGTCACTGGTCGTACACGACAGAGATCCCGTGGCCGTCGCTCCGCAAGAACCGTTTCCCCGATGCCCTGCACGGCGGCCGACTGCCCGGGATGCGCCCCTGGCCTGGACCGGGGCTGACGCTGCTGGAGTCCCGGCGCGAGGTGACGCTGCTGTACGCCAGGATCGCCATCGGCTCTACGGGGCGATCGTGCGGTAGCCGTTGCGGCCGTGACTCATCAACGTCCCGCTCGTGGTACTTCTCGTTCTGCTGGTGACGGGGAACCGCTGGCCGCAGGACTGCGTATCGCGGCGTACCCGCGGCTGCTGTCAGAGTGAGAGCGTCTTCGCGATGTTGTCGGCCATCTGCTCGGCCGCCTCGTCCAGGATCGGTTCCGTCCAGGAGACCAGCAGCGTGAGGGCCGTCTCCATGCCGTCCGCGCGGACGCCGTAAAAGACGGTGTGAATCACCGGGCGTGGGCCGAAGAAGCCCTTTTTCTCGCCGATGAGGTTCTGGCGGATGCGAACAGCGTCGCCGAGGGGGAGCCGTACTTGGCGTACGTCCGGTTCGCCGAAGTCGTTCCCGGTCATGTGCTCCGCCAGCAACTCGAGGGTGACCTCGGGGAACGTCTCGTCGGGGTGGATGGCGTCGAGTTCCATGACGGCCGCCACCGTCTCGTGGCCGCTCACGTACCAGCCGAAGGAGGCCAGTGGATCGCGGGTGTAGCAATCGGTCGCCGTGCGCTTGAGGCTCCGGGCCAGGCGGCGGGCGTCGCCCGGCTCACCGTCCTGCGCGTATCGCTCGGCGAGTTCCTCGCCCTGCTGCTTGGCCCAGGAGTCCAGGTCCACACTCCCGGCGGCGGGGAAGGGCACCCAGTCCTCCGAGAACTTGAGGCCGAGGTTCGAGAGGTCGTCCGTCATGTTGTCGGTCACTCCATCCAGGTGAGCGAGTCGGCGATCGCGTCGAAGAGTCCGGCCATCGCGTCGGCGATCGCCTCAAGCGGTGTGGAGAAGGTCAGCAGGAGGAACGCGGCGGTGGCAGGGACGGGGAGGTGGTACTCCACCGAGAGCGAGTTGCGACGGGGCTCGGCGCCCTCCTCGTCGCCGGCCTGCGGCATCAGCCTGCGTACCCGGACGGCGGGGCCCGAGCGCAGTTCCTCGAGGCTCACCGATCCCTCGCCCTCGTCGGCGAACCGCTGCGCCAGGGCTTCCAGCGGCAGCGGCTCGGGGTGCCGCAGCGGCGCCAGGGTGACCAGCAGCGAGGCGGGGATGGTAGCGTCGAGAATCCGCTGCGAGCCGATCTCCGCGACACCGAACCCCTCGGCCGGGTTGCCCCGTTCGGCGAAAGTGTCATGGATGCGCTTCAGCGCTCTGGAGCACTCCTTGATCCTGTCTATGTCCGCTTGCTGATCGCTCATGGATGGCGTCACCCCACCTCGTTCTTCGCCGCGGACCGGCCGTGGACCGTCACGCTGCCGCCGTAGAACATGCCGGTGAAGACGGGCGAGTAGGTGAGCTGGATCTCGACCTGGACCTGGTCGGCGTCGGCGGCCACGCAGTGGCTCGCGGCGATGTCGGCGCCCGTCATCCTCATCTCGCGGGCGAAGGCCTTCACGCGGGCGTCGCAGTTCTCGTAGTTGATCGGGGCGGGGCCGCCCTCGTTGTCGTAGAGGGCCTCGCGGTCGATGTCCTGGGCGGCGTAGCGGGCCGCCTGTTCCGCTATGTCCGCGGCCCGTTCACGCTTGGAGATGGACAGGCCGCCGTCGATCACGAAGGCGGACAGGGCGAGGAAGACCAGCGCGAAGATGATGACCGCGCCGGCACCCGAACCGCGGTCGTCCAGTGCCGTTCCTCGGGTGGACCACCAGGTGCGCGCGCGGCCCGCGGCAGAGGCGCTCACGCTCACGCCGACCTCCGGAAGGGATCCAGCGGCGAGCTGAAGCTCGCGGACAGTCTCGTCGGAATGTTCAGGCCCAGCGACGCCAGGCCGCGCACCTGGCAGCTGACCTCGACCGTGAACAGGGTGTCGGGGGCGAAGCCCGCGCTCGTCTGCACCACGGAGACCGGACCCGAGCAGACGTCGGCCAGGTCCGCCTCCGCCGCCCTGCGCGCCTCGGACATGGCCGTCGCGTGGTCCTTCTGGATGGACCCCGCGCGTGCCGCGTCCCGTGCCGCACCGTCGACCGCGCCGCGCCCTTCGACGAGTTGGCCGAAGGCCACCAGCACCAGGATGAACAGAATCATCACCGGGGCGAGGATCACGACCTCCACAGTCGACAGACCGCTGTCGTCGCGGGCGGACGATAGAGACCTCCCAGCAGAGCGGTTCATCTAGTTCCCGCCATCCCGCACGAACCTCTCCACAGGACCCGACGACTGCGCGTGCACCGTCAGGTTCAGGCCCGGGAACACCGTCGGGATCCGTGCCGAGATCTCCACACCCACGGTGTTCTGCTCCGGCTGCAGCATCCTCACGTCAGGCGACAGCACCAGCTGCGGGCCCAGTTGGCGGATGTAGGCGTCGACGACGTCGCGGGCCTCGCCCCGCCACGCGCCGGGCTGCTCGTCGGCCGTGGCACGGGCCTTGCGGGCACCGGCCTGGGCCGCCGCCTGGGCGACGTGATCGGCGAAGAAGTACAGCGCGAACTGCACCGTCGCGAAGATCATGAAGAACAGTACGGGGGTGAGCAGCACGAACTCGATCGCGGTCATCCCGGAGTCGCCGCGGGCGGTCGCCGCCTCACGCGCGGCCCCCACCCGGCGGCGTACCGCGCGTCGCACCCGTCCGCCCACGTCCGCCAGCATCCCCGTCCACCCCGTTGTACTTCTCCGTCGTACGCTCGTCGTACGTGCGATCAGCAGGTCTTGCCCGCGTCCGCGCCCTTGATGCAGTTGCCCACCTTGTTGGCGCCCTCGCTCAGCGCGGAGTTGATGATGGCGGCCACCACGCCGACGATCGCGACGACGACCGCGGAGATGATGACCCACTCGACCGCGGAGGCTCCGCGGTCCAGTTCGCCGGAGCGGGCGCGCTGCACACGGCCGCCCAGGAAGGTGAACAGGAAGTCCACGGCCGGGATCCCGGTGTGGAAGTCTCGTCCGTTCATGACAGTGGTTTCCTCTCGAAGTCAGGACAGTTGGCAGGGTTCGGCAGGGACGGCGCTCACACCTGGAACACCCGCATCGCCGCCGGATAGATCAGGAACACCAGGAAGCCCGCGCACAGCAGCAGCTGGGCCACGAGCATCGACTGGGACTTCTCGCCCGCGCTGCCCTCGATCTCGGCCAGTTCGCGGTGGCGCATGGTCTCGGCGCGTGAGGCGAGCGACTCGCGCACCTTCGCGCCGTCGTCGGCGACCAGGGCCAGGGAGGCCGAAAGGTCCTTCAGCTCCTCCACACCCAGCTCCTCGCCGAGCTGCCCGAGCGCCTGCCACTGGCTGAGGCCGGTGATCCGGGCGTCGGCCAGGGCGTTGCGGATCCGCTGGTTCGCCCAGCCGTCGGACACCTCGGCCGCCGCCATCAGCGCCTCCGGCAGACCACGGCCGCCGGCCAGGCTCATGGACACCAGATCCAGATACGCGCCGATGACCCGGCGCAGGTCACGGCGCTTGTCGGCCGCGTCCCGCCGGATCTCCAGATCGGGCAGGAAGAAGAACAGCGCCGCACACAGCAGCGCCATCCAGACGGGGATGACCGGGCTGCGCCCGAGGCCCATCGTGTAGACCACGGCGAACAGCAGGGGACCGAAGAACAGCCCCGCCACCGACAGCAGCACCTTCGTCGCCAGGAACCTCTCCCAGCTGCGCTCCAGCACGGCGAGATCGGCCCGCAACGAGCGCTGCTCCCAGCCCTGCTGAAGATAGAACTCCGCGATCCGAGCGCCGACTTGGGCGCGGAACGCACCGAGGCGCCCCGTCTCCTCCCGTGCCTGGTGCCGCGTCTCGTACGCCGCTCCCCGCGCCCGCATCGCGTCGATCCGCGCGACCTGCGCGACCGCGCTCCGCCTGGACGGCATCAGGGCGCGTACGAGGGCGTAGACGCCGAGGCCGAGGACCGCGCCGACCAGGACCGGCATCGTCAGATTCACCGGCGTACACCTTCCTCCTGCTGGGCGGGCGTGCGCGGCCGGACGAACTGCACCGCCGCCTCGTCCCGCACCAGGAAGCGTTCGGGCGTCTCGATCGTGGACAGCTTGCGCAGCCACCAGAAGCCGAGCGCGAACAGACCGCAGACCAGCGCGAGGACGAGCTGGCCGACCGGCGTGCCGTACGGCGACACGAACTCACGGTTGAAGATGGACAGTCCGAGCACGAACGCCACGGAGACGGCGACGACGATCTGCACCGAGCGCCGGGTGGAGGCCCGTTGAGCCATCACACGCTGACGCATGTCGACCTCCTCGCGCGCCGACTTGGCCAGCGCGCCGAGGACCTGACGCAGACCGGGGCCGCGCAGCCGGGCGTTGAGGATGAGCGCGGCGACGATGATGTCGGCGGAGGCGTCGTCGATCTCGTCGGCGAGCAGTTGCAGCGCGTCGGGCAGCGGAGTGCGGGCGCGCAGCCGGTCGACCAGGGAGTCGAGATGGGGGCGCAGGACGGGGGCGGCGGCGCGCGCCGAGGCCGGGATGGCCTGTTCCAGGCCGACCGCGCCGGCGATCGTGTCGCGCAGCGACTCCGTCCAGGAGGCCAGGGCCTCCACCCGGCGCATGGCGGCCCGCTCCTCCGCCGCGCCGCCGAAGAGGCGGTCCCAGAAGAAGACGAGGACACCGGCGGCGATACCGGCGACCGCCCAACGGGTGAGCACGAGGACCGCGAGGCCGACGAGAGCGGCGAGGGAGCCGCGCCGCCCGGCGAAGCGGAGCAGTTCGCTCGCCCGCCGGCTCGCCCGCTGCTTCTCGTGCTCGGGCTTGGCGGGCAGTCCGCGTACGGCGACGATCAGCAGCGCGAGACCGCCGCCGACGGCGACGCCGGAAACGATCGAGTACAGGACCGTGGCGGAGAACAGGCCCCCCATGGAGCCGAGCGGGGCCAGTGCGGCAAGCGTCATGGTCACCCCCAGTTTCCGTGGGGCTGGTAACCGTGCGCCATGAGGTCCTCCAGGCAGGCTATGGGCGCGTGCGGCACGACCCGGCCGTCGGGCGTCTCGGCGAACACCTCGCTGGACAGCACGCGGCCGTCGACGCCGTTGACCTCGCGGACCGAGGTCACACTGCGCTGAAGCCGGCCGCCGGTCTGGAAGTTGTTGCGCCGCTGGATGAAGACGACGAAGTTCACCGCGCCCGCGATCAGCATCTGGCTGGCCTCGATGGGCAGCCGCTCCGTCGCCTGCAACGCGTAGGTGGAGATGCGGTTGAAGACCTCGCTGGAGCTGTTGGCGTGGATCGTGGACAGCGAACCGTCGTTGCCCTGCGACATCGCGTTCAGCATGGTCACGATCTCGTCGCCGAGCACCTCGCCGACGATGACGCGGGAGGGGTTCATACGGAGGGACCGGCGCACCAGCTCAGCCATGGAAATGGTGCCCTGCCCCTCGGAGTTGGGCAGCCGCTCCTCGAACGCCACGACGTTCGGGTGCAGTTCGGGGAAGGTGTCGAGGCCCAGCTCCAGTGCCCGCTCGACCGTGATGAGCCGTTCGTGCGGCGGGATCTCATTGGCGAGGGCACGCAGCAGCGTCGTCTTTCCGGCGTTCGTCGCGCCCGCGATCATGATGTTCTTGCGGGCACGGACCGCGCAGGCGAGGAAGTGCCCGAGCTCCGGCGCGAGCGTGCCGTTGCCGACCAGGTCGGAGATGAACACCTTGCCCATCCGGGCCCGGCGGATGGACAGCGCGGGCCGGCGGGTCACGTCCATGACGGCCGACAGCCGCGAGCCGTCCGGCAGTCGCAGGTCGAGCTGCGGGTTGGCGGAGTCGAAGGGGCGCGACGACAGACCCGAGTAGGCGCCGAGCACCTGGATGAGCTCGATCAGCTCCTCGTCGGTCTCGGCGACCGGCTCGCCCGTGACCTCGCGCCCGTCGGCGTATCCGACGAACACCTGGTCGCAGCCGTTGATGTCGATGTTCTCGACCTGCGGGTCGTCGAGCAGCGGCTGGAGCCGACCGACGCCGAACAGCGCGGCGTGCACGGCGGCCGCGTACTGCTCCTCGGTCTCGGCGTCCAGCGGCGTACGGCCCGCGTTGATCTCGGCGCGGGCGTACTCCTCCAGTATCTGCGCTATGACCGCGCGGGCGTACTGGCGCTCGTCCTCGCCGGACATCGGTGTGACGCCGTTGACCTGGTCGAGCCGGCGCTGCTCGGCGATGCGGTCACCGGCGTCCTGCCTGAACCGCTTGACCAGTTGGTGGTCGACAGCGGTCATCGCCCGGCTCCTGGCTGACCGTTCGCGTGGGGGTGGTAGGGCTCCTGGGGCTGAGGCATTTGCTGGCCCTGGGAAGCCGGCTGGGCCTGGGGCGCCTGCTGCCCTTGGTGAGCCTGCTGGGCTTGCTGCGCCTGATGAACCTGGTGGGCTTGCTGCGCCTGTGCGGATACGGCCCAGGCGGCGCCGTACTGCTGATACAGGTCCGCGGTGACCTTGCGGGCCGAGCGGATCAGCAGGGACTTGTCGAGGCGGCCGCGCCTGCGCCCGGCCAATTGCCCCGCGCCCGCCGGGTCGTCGGCGATGGTTCCGACGACGCGGGCACCGGTCTGGGCGTGCACCAGCATGTCGTTGACCTGGCCGGAGACCTTGCCCGCGGTGCTCGGGTCGGCGACCAGGACGACTCCGATCACCGGCGTGGCCAGGCTCGCGGCACCACGCGGGCCGCCGTGCAGCTTGGCGGACAGCGCGGCTGCGCGGTCGCGGACGCGGGCGATGGCCTCCGGCTCGGTGCGCGAGATCAGCAGAATGAGGGAGGCGTGCGGGAAGAGTTCCACGGCGGGGGTGTCGCCGCTGATTCGGCCGCAGTCGGCGATGACGTCGGCGGACGAGTTCGGGGAGTCCGCGAGCGAGGCGAAGGCATGACCCAGGGTAGGCCACAGCCCGGCGAGACCGGCGGCCTGCTCGGAGATGCCGAGTCCGACGAGAACTTCCAGTCCGCCGCTCAACGGCTGTACATGGTCCCAGAGTTGGTCGGGCACGAGCCCACGGCGCGCGGTCGCGGCGATGGACAGCATGCCGACGTTCGGGTTGAGCGGCCCGCCGTGCGCGGCGGAGCTGCGGTAGACGAGGTCGCCGCCCGCCGGGTCCGTCTCGGCGAGCAGCACGCGCCGCGGCCAGACGGCGGCCAGTGCGACGGCGGCGGTGGTGACGCCGGGCGAACCCTTGTCGGCGGCCAGTGCGATGAGGGCCATGGGTACGCGGCCGCCCTCAGTTGCCGGGAACGACGACGACGGCGACGGAATTCGCGGACGCGGCCTGGGCCACGGCGGCGGCGTCGGACTGGTCGACGAGGAGGGTGAGCGACATGTTGCCGGTGCTCATGGCGGCGTCGCTGTTGTCGCTCCTGGAGCTGACACGCGCCTTGTCCACGATGAGATTGCCACCGTTGGCGGGCGAACCCGTTCCGCCGCTAGTGGAGTTGGAGCTCGACGCGTGGTCGCCGACGCGGTAGACGGCGACGATGTCGCCGTTCTTGACGCCCGTCGGGTACTGGCCCTCCTTGAGGGCGACACCGACGAGGGCCTTGCCGTCCGGCAGGCTGCTCTTCGCGCCGAACATCTCCCCCACCACGACCGTGCCCTTGTAGATGGTGGTCCTGGCCTTGAGGGTTTTCAGGGTGCCCAGTTGGGACCACCGGACGTAATTGATGGAGTCGTCGGCGGCCACCATCACCGAGGTCACGTCATTGGAGGTGACGGACTCTCCGGCCGGGATGTCCTGCGTCACCTTGACGACCTCGATACGGTGCCCGACCTGCAGCACGAGCATCGTGGCACCCAGGGCGCCCACCAGGATGAGCAGCACCGCCAGCGCGGCGAGGGCCGGTTTGCGCTCGCGAGGCGCCGTGGGAAGCCGGTCACCGACCATCGGCTGAGCCGGAGCCGCGGCACGTCCCGCACCCGCCCCCGTACGCTCCTGGATCTTCACGCAACAGCTCCCCGTACACCCAAGATGTCGTCTGCCAAGCTCTTCGCCTGGGCTGCAAACCCGGACACTTCACCAGCGATCCGGGCGATGTCGCGACTATCCGGCGCGGGGGCGAGTGTCAAGCCATCGCACGGTATCAGCAGCACATAAGCCTCTCAAGGCGAGCCAGGCCCCATGCGCTACACGGGACTTGCCATTACGTGTCTGCAACGCCACGCCGGTGAGCTCGGGTTGAACAGGAGACAATCATGTCTTCCGGAGTGCGCGGCAGCAAATCCTCCATACTCGGGAGTGGACAACTGGAAGGCCGCCGCCCCGTCGACCATCAGGCACCCACGACCCCTGCACGAATTGCTCACGAAGGCAGGAACCGAGGATGCGATCATTTTCCAGATGCAGGCACCACTCCCCCTCGCCCTCTGCACGCTGGCCGTCGTCGCCCTGTTCACCTGTTCGAACGGAGCAGCGGATAGCGCCCCGCCTACAAGCCGACCGCTTCGGCATCTCAGGTCCAGGCTGGGGGGACGGCGACGTGACGCCGGGGCGGGTACTACAAGCGCAGGGCACTTCCTGCCGCGACGCGTCGCCGCCCGTCAAAGCGCCCTCCAGAGCGAAATGTGGCCACGTGGCTAAGAAAGCGAACGAGGGGTTCCGCACTGCGTCCGGCCCACCTGGCAAGCCAGGAACCACACGGGTAACGTCGCCAACCTCGACTCGACTTCATGCCTCTGGGGGCTGACTGTGCACCGCCGTTCTCTATCTCTTGCTGCCACGTTCACGGCAACCGCAGCCTTGTTGTTGACGGCATGTGGCAGCGGTGACGATTCGCCGAAGAGCAGCGACAAGATCGCAGGCGCGGACCAGGGCGACGCAACGAGGCCGGCCTCACCGAGCACCAGCGCCCCCGGTTCCGTGAAGCGTCCGGTGATCACGCTACCGAGTGATGTCAAAAACGTCTTCGAGGGTTGGAAGACCGGAGACACCACCAAGGACGCTCTTCTCGCGGACGTCGAAAACCGTATTAACGCTACCGATGCCGCCATCACCGCCGCGAACCCCGACTCCGAAGCCCTCGGTTTCTACTACAAGGGCGAGGCCCTGGCCGGAGCCGCCGAGTGGGTCCAGGGATACGTGAAAGACGGCAAGTCGATCACTGGCACGGTTCGCTTCTTCAATCCGGAGTTGAAACTCGTCGACAAGGACACGGCTGCCTTCGCCTACTGCTCCGACGAGAGCAAGGCCTTCGACAAGGACCGCAAGACCAACAAGGCTGAGAAGACCACAGTGACGAAGACCGCGTACGTCGCGTACAACACCCGCGTCGAGAAGAACGAACAGGGCGTCTGGCAGACAACGAGTCTTCTTTCACAGAGGGGAAGCACGAAGTGCACGCCCTGAAGTCCCGGGCGCGGTGGCTCTTGGCAGGCTTGACGACCGCCGCACTCACGCTGACCACCGGTACCGCGTCCGCAGAGCGGGGAGGCGGCAACTCGCAAGGAAGTCCCCAAATGGGGGGCAGTCGATCCGGCGGCAGCATCGTCTCCATGGTTCGCTTCTCCGGCAAGACTGCAGGAAGTGGCAAAAATGCTTCCGGGAATGTTGCACCAGTAGGGAACTGGACCCCACCCGCCTGCTGGTACGAGCCCCGCTCGGCGAAGGAATTCTCGAAGTACGTCGAGGACGCCTACGACGATGCCGTCAATACTCCAGGTCAGGCCAACTACGCCCGGAGGAGCATCGGCGAGTTCCGCGACACCTACAAGGACGGCACGTACAAGAACTACAACCTCGACAAGGCAGACGAGGGCAACTGGTGGGTCGCCGTCCGTGACGAGAACCGGTGGATGGACCCGGAGGCCCAGATCTGCAACCGGCAGCCGTTCTGGGTCGAGAATGGCGCCGCTCCCAATGTGCCCAACGCCGTCACGCCACAGGTCCTCGCCGAACTCGCCTACAACAGGATCCTGCTCCCCGAGACAGAAGTCGCCCTCGCGCCGGAGAACGTGACCAAGGTCAACCTCCCGACATGGGCATGGCTTGACCCGTCCACGTTCAAACCGGTCCAAGTGACCGCCTCCCTCGACGTGGCCGGCCTCAACATTCAGGCGACGACCACCGCCACACCGGTCTCCCTCAAACTCCAGCCCGGAACCGCTGACGCAGAGACCTACCCCGCTTCGGGCGAGTGCGCGATCAATGACGACAGCTCGATCGGCGAGCCGTACGCCCAGGGCAAGTCCGACCAGACACCACCTTGCGGAATCAAGTACCTCCGTTCCTCTGCTAACGGAACCTACGACCTAAAGGCAACCATCACCTGGAGAATCAACTGGACCGGCACCGGTGGCGCCGGCGGAGAGCTTCCCGATGGCACCTTCGGGGCGACACAGGGCGTCACCGTCCAGGAGATTCAATCCGTCAACCGCTGAGCAACTGATGCCTTTTCCAAATGAGGCACAAGCAACGTTGAGAGTGCAAGTGCGGGTTCTTTTTCGTCAAAGGCCAGCAAAGAGGCGGCAAGGTTCCCCCAGAGCCGCCTTACGGTGAATGTCGCCGCCGACCGCGGTGCATCGCTGCCACAAAGCCTGCAAGGGAGCACTGCGTTCGTGGGAGAATACGTCGGCGTCGACCCGGTGCGGGTGCGTAAACTCGCTGACCGACTTGGAGAATTGGAAGATGCTCTGTCCAGGCATGGGACACTGATCCGCAAAAACCTCAAGACCTGGGAGAGCGAACTCGACCTGTCCCTGCTGGCACAACAGGTGCGGGCGGTCGGCGACGACGCCCGCAACATGTCCAAGCGCGCCGATCTCGCCCGCAATCTGGAAGAGGTCGGTGGCGCGTCCGGCATGTGCACTCCGGATGGAAACATCATCAACATCCCTTGGGACATGAAGGATGTCGCCAAGGAGAGCGCCAAGGAGGCAAGGCAGGAAGCCGCGACCCTCAGGACGGCGCTCGACAACCCCAAGGCCGACGGATCCCGCGAGGACATCGAGGCCATCGCCCGCTCTTTCGCCGACCACCAGGACGACCCCGCCTACCTGACCGCCTTCGCAGCCGCGGGCGGCATCGCCGACGCGGCCCGCGTCAGCCGCGCCCTGCACGAACAGGACGGCACACACAACGGCGAGGTTCTCAGCAAGGACTCGCAGAGGGTGCTCAGCGAGTACGCCTCCGGCGTCAACAGGGTGTTCAAGCTCCAGGAGGCCGGCAAGATCCCGCCGAATCTGGACTACCTCAAATGCCTTACCGCCCCACAGAACGGGGACATGTGGTCCGTCGGGATGCTCTTCAAGTACGGGCCGGATGGCAACAGTTGGGACCCGAAGGTGCTCTCCGCGGTCGGCGGCGCGATGCTCGACTGGCGCAAGAACCGCCAGATGAGGCCTACCTATAGCAACGGGCAAGTGACTGGCGCCGGTTATGTGACCGGGGGCTACGTAGACCCAGACGACCCCTGGTACAAGTCGATCGGGTTGGCGCACAGTTACGTCTCGGAAGGCATGGACGATGCCCTGGATCGGGTGGAGGCCATCGACGCCAATGATCCGTCGCTCATACTGATGGAACGCGTCAGCGAGAACGCCGAGGCATCACGCCGCTTGCTCAACGGCTCCAACGGTCCCCGCCACGCGCAGCAACTCGTCGACGACCACTGGGCCACTCCCGGACTTCAGTCCGAAGATGCCAAGTGGCCCAGCGCGGTGATTCGTGCGGCCATCAGCGACCGCCAGCACCACACCAAAGCCTCCGCTGAGGCAGCTGCGAACATCATCAATGCGGGCACGGAGAAGTACGAGACGGACAAGAAAAAGAGCGACTTCGAGAAAGAGCAGTATCCGGTCAACCTTGAGATTTCGAAGGCGCTGTCCAATGCATTCCAGTCGTATGTCCCGGACTTCGCCGCATCAACGGGTGTCTCGCAAAAGGACGCAACGGTCAACGATGACGGCACCATCACCGTGGGTCGTGCGCCCGCCAAGGCGTTCCTGAGCGAGATCATGAAGAACCGCGACGAAGCAGGCAACGTGGTGCAGGCCATCAACGCCCAGATCAGCCTGACATCTCAGCACGGAATCAGTGGAGACGAAGGCACATATTTGAAGAACTTGGCGGAGCTTCGCGGGGAGGTGTCGGCTGCCGGTCACGATGTGAACATGGATGAGGCGGCCCTGAGGGACGCCGAGCACGCCAAGCAACTGCTCTGGTTCAACATCATTTCCAGTGGCGTAGCCGCTGTCCCTCTGCCCGCAAATCCTGCCAAGTTCGCCTTGGGGTCCAGTTGGGTCCAGGCGGCTATCTGGGCGGGAATCCCCTATGGAGGATCCAAGTTTCCGGCGGGTGAGGTCGATCAGGTCGAGAGCCATTACAAGGAGATCAAGTTCAGCGACTCGACCTCCATGCAGATTCCGCTGCTACAGGGTCTCGTCCGCTCCGGAGACATCGAGGCCCCAGCGAATCATCCCGAGTGGGCGAACGGTGACATTGTCATCCGAAATGATGCCGACCGGGCCGCCTTCAATCAGTGGTGGATGAAAGTTAAAAGTGAAAACCACGGACAATTGGACAACTTCGATGACGACATGAGGGATTCTTTTAGTCGCGGGGCTGGCTGAAGTGTCTGTACTGGAAACGGAGTGGGACCGTGACGCGACGCAGTAGAGGGTGGCTGGCAGCCGGAGCGGCCGCGGTCGTCCTGCTCGCTTCGGAAGGCTGTCTGGGGCACAGCGACGACAAGTGGAAGCAGCCGGTCAATGGGCAGACCGAGGTGCTACTCAACGCTGATGCGGGGCACACTGGGAGTGCGGGAAGTGCCTGGCTTGGCTTCGCTGGCACTCCTGACGGGCTGGTCGCCGGTCCCGACGGGAAGGTTTACGGCCTGAGCGCGTCGCTGGTTGTAATTGAAAAAAATCACAAAGCAAAGAGCATTCTCGACGACGAGGTACACGGCGCTGGCGGCCTGATCACCCAGTCCGCTAACTCATTCATTGTCGGCAAGGGCGGCCAAGTCTTGCGAATGCAGGCCGACGGGAAGAGTTTCGTCCTCGCCGGCGCTCCAGGCAGATCCAGGAAGCTCGGACAGCCAGTGCCGGCGACCACCGCGGCTAAGGAATTTCACTTCAGCGACTACTTGCCCCATCCCTTTGGGGCTAGGCCCGACGGCTCCATCCTGTTCTCGGAAGGCGACGTGATCTGGCAGCTCAAGGGAGGGCGTCTGACACGAGTTTACCAAGCGCCAAGCGAGCGAAACACATCCGGTAAGAGCGTCTATGGGGTAATTGGCGACGGAAGCGCCGTGGATCAGTCAGGCACCGTATATGCTCGCGTCTCGGCTGCCCATGCATCCGAAAAGCTCGGTGAAATCGTGGCCATTCACCAGGACGGATCCACCGCGAAACTTGCCCTCCCTCAGCGGATCACAGGAGTGTCGGAGGAACCGGCCGGACTCGACGTGACATGGATGACCGGAGACGACAGGGACGGAGTCTTCGTCCGAGCTGCAGGCCAATCGGCCGATTATGTCCTTCACATGACCTCTGGCAAAGCGAAGCTCGTGGCCAAGGCTGCACATCGGACCTCTCACTCCGAGTGCAAAGAAGGGAGCTTGGTGGACTCTTTGAGGCTCCCTTGCCCGATGCCATGGGCAGTGGCCTATTCGCCCGAGGGTCTCATCATGGCGGGCAACGCTCCATTTGTCCTGAAAGTTGCAACAAAATAGAGGTGCGCTCATGGGGATACCACAGGAAGACCGCCTGGATTACATGTGCCGTCAGGACATGAACGCGATCGAGAGTGCGGTCAGCAGCATTCGCACCGCCATGGCGAACGTCGAGAACATGATGCCGAATACCTGGATCGGCAAGAAGGCTGACAACTGGCGCGTCGAGCACGAGGGCCGCATGAAACGGCTTCGCGCGCTCTTCGACTCGTTCCCGGCCGAGGAGAACCAACTGGTGGAGAGGGCGCGGCAGAAGCAGACAGAGATGGATAGGAAAATGCACGGGGCGGGTTGACCTCGAACCTGCGCGTCGGCCCGTCGCTGCCGCAACCGCGGTGGTCCGCCGGCATTTTCGGCATAGGTACAGTCGAGCGGGCACTTCATCACCGCTGATCTTGGAGGCACGAGTGGCATTCGGTGGGCGCAAGAGGGTGCAGGCAGCGGAGGAACCGCCGGTGGAGCCCACGCCGTGGGCGAGCGTGAGCGAGTTCGTCATCAGCTCCGTCGAGCGCCCCAAGTCGCCAAAGCGGATGCGTTCGGTGTGGGGTAAACCAGCCGTGCGCGTGCCAACTGGCAGCAGCGAGTGCCCTGCCCTCGCCCCGTGCGCGTTCCTGGGTTCATCGTCCATCCCACTTCCCCCATCTCGCCCTGAACTTACGCTTTACGAGGACATCGACGCCCAGCATCTACTGTGCTACGTCGAGGAGCCCCAGGAAGTAAACAGGGAACAACACTATGTCGTGCGCGACTCACAGCAAGAGGTCATCGGAATCCTTCGCCGCATCCCACCGAAGCGCCCTTTCAAACACACCTGGCGAATCGACCAGCCCGGCCATCTCACCATCATCGGCCGTAACGAATGGGCCAGCGGAACTGCGGGGCAGGCAGTTGCGCGCGTAGCCATACGCGCCGCCTTCGAAGCAGTGGACAGCGCGTTCTATGCGGGCACGGACCAAAAGCGAACCTCTAAGGACCGGGCTTTGGAATGGCTGGCCGGAGACGAGGTCGTCATGACATCGGAGGGTAGCGCAAAGGTAAGGATTCAGACGGACTGGATCGACCGCCGACTAGCGTTCGCCTTCGCTCTGGTTGGAGACAAGTAATCCGCCGACAAGCTTACTTGCGCTCAATCCGCCGGCGGACAATCATCGGCGCGGCTGGGAACCTGCGTCATCTATTTCGGCGCCAAGGTCGTCGAGCACTGGAAAGACATCAAGAAGGGCGTGGGGCAGGCTGCCGGCCGGGTGGGAAGCAACACGAAGGACCTGGGCAAGAGCATCGCCAAGTCCAATGTGAATCCGATGAACTGGTTCTGACGGCGGGGAGCGGGACGAGCTACGCCTGCCGCCGCAGGCACCCGTACAGGATGAAAGCCTCCATCGAAACGAGCAACCCGCCACTGATCCACACTCGAGGCGAGGACGTGCCGGCAACATCCGTGCCCATCCGCGGGGCGAACCAGCCCTGCGGGTCGGCCACCAGCATGACGCACTGTCCCGACTTGAGCCGGTCACCGCAACCTGTACCGACCTCGACAATGAACCGCGCCCAAGTCGTCCGGCACCGTGGGAGATTCGGCTCAGCAGGCTCGGCCCCGCCGGATTCGACGGCTCCTCTACAGTCGTGCCGTTCTCTGATGCACAGGTCGCGACAGGAGTCGGGGATGGCGTTCGGCAGGAGCAGCAAGGCGAAGGCAGCGGAAGAGCCACCTGTGGAGCCTGTCGCGTGGCAGAGCGTCTGGAGGTTCGTCGTGGGGTCGGTGGAACGGCCCCTGTCACCCAAGCGGTCCCGGGTGGTGTCGGGCAAGCCCGCCGTTCGTGTGCCCATGGGCTCCAAGCATCTGCCGGTTCTGGCACCATGCGCGTTTTTGGGATCGTCATCCCTACCGCATCTTCCTTCACGTCCGGACTTCACGCTGTACGAAGATCCCGACGCGCAACGCCTTCTCTGCTTCGTCGAGGAGCCGCAGGAGGTGAACGGCGAGCGGCACTACGTCGTCCGAGACCCACAAGGGCAGGCAATCGGCACCCTCCGGCGGATCCCTCCGAAGCGACCCTTCAAGCACACCTGGCGTATCGACCAGCCAGGACACCCGGAGATCGTCGGACGCAACGAGTGGGCCAGTGGCGGCGCGAGGGACATTGCCGGGCGTGCGGCGGGACGCTTCGTCAACGGCCTCGTCGATGACCTGTTGAATCCCGGCGACGGTGACACAGCGAGCAAGGGCCGCTCCTTGGAGTGGCGGGCCGATGAAGAGGTCGTGATGATCTCAGAGGGCAGCGCGGAAGTCCGGGTGCGGAAGGACTGGGTGGACCGTCGGCTGGCCTTCGCCTTCGCTCTGGTGGGCGACAGGTGAGCAGTGCGTGCACCTGGCTGTTCGTGTCGATTTCCTGATCCGCGTCATGACAAGCACACGTAGGGCATGAGGCCCGCCCGCGGCCACTCCGGTACCAGCGACGCAAGCAGCCTCAGGGGGACGGGACGTGAGGGCCGTCAATCCGGAGGCCGTGGAGCAACTCGCCAAGCTTCTGGACGGTCGAGGCGGCGTTCAGGACAAACTCGACGAAGCCTTCACCAGGCCTCCCCGGCTAGGCGTATCCAGCAAGTTGTCCTCGTTCAAGCCGCTACAGGTCGTACAAGCGGGATAGGAGTCAGGTATGGCGTTCAGCAGGAGCAGGAAGGTCGAAGAGGCGCCCGTGCAGCCCGTCGACTGGGAGGACGCGTGGGAGTTCGTGATAGGGACGGAGGAACGTCCGGCTGCGGGTGGCCGGAAGTACGCCGTCCACGGACCGCCCGCCTTCCGTGTTCCTAGTGGTGGTGGCATGCACCGCGTCTTCGCACCGTGCGCGTTCTTTCCGCCAGAGTCCCAGTCCTCAACGTCCACGCCCGGAGATCTCCGCTTGTTCGAGGATCCTGAAGGACAGAGACTTCTCTGCTGCCTGACCGCGCCGGAAGACAGGAACGGAGAACGATACTTCCAAGTCCACGATGGCGACGGACATGTGATCGGCTCGATTCGTACAGCCGCTGCTCTCAGGCGGGCTCTGAAACCGGAGTGGTACATCGAGCATCCTGGGCGACCCACCATCGTGAGCTGCCACGAGTGGGCGAAGGGCGGCGCCAAGGGAATCGTTCAGCGGGGAGCAGGCAAGTTCCTCACGAGCGTCGTCCAGGGTGTGGCCGACCTCGGCACGGAGGGAGGTGACCACTCATCGCCTCAGCGGCCTCTGGAGTGGCGAGCCAATGATGAGTTGGTGATGACGTCCCAGGGACATCGCTCGTTCCTGATCAGGGCCGGGTGGATCGACCGGCGGCTCGTGTTCGCGTACGCCTTGGTACGCAACGGGTGAGCTTTCGCCCGCCACCATGACCTTATTGAACGATCGCCTGGCGTCCGTTGCCATTCCGAGGAGAGCCGAGCGTCCCCTGATTCTGTGCGAGCCACGAACAACCGGCTATCGCTGATGGAGTGACGATCACGGCGGCCACGGTGCCGGGCCACCGGCGCGATGTGGCCATGTGCAGTTCAGTCTCCGGCCTGGTCGTCGGCCGCTCACTCTTCCAGGTGGTCATCGTATGACCCGGCATGATGGGCTGGTCTGGGTTCCTCCCCTGAGCCGGCGGCGCCGACTCACTTCCTCTTCTCCTGCCAGTCCTTGGCGTCCTGAGTGCACTGGTGCGCCTCGTCCCGCAGCGCCCTCGCAACCGTGCCGCACGTCGTCTGCCACCTCTTCAGCCTGACGCGCACGTGGACCGCGTTCGGGACCGACCAGGACTTCATCTCCACGGTCGCGTGCTACTTGGCACTGTCGACGAGCGAGTCGATGTGGTCGGTCGGAGACATCAACTGGTCGGCACGACGGTTGAGTTCCTGAATATCAGGATTTGCCATAGCAGCCTCTCCCGCTGACCAAGGACTTCAGCCTGCTGACGCTGCCTCACTCACCCCGCCCGACCCCATGAGCCGGACCATCACCGTTCGTTCACCAGAAGGCCCCATCTCCCGCAGTGCTGGACGAGGACCACGGATGGTGAGGTAGCGTCCACTGTTGCAAACGGACAGTCCGCTTGTCTTTGAACCAACGGGGAGGATCGCTATGGATCGCGGTGCAGATCTCCATCGGCTTCGGGAGCTCTCCAAGCTCTACGCCCGCAAGTCCCACGATCTGCAGGTGCTGATCAAGGAACTGGACTCGGCGACGGGCAGCAGCGAGAGCTACTGGAAGGGGCCGAAGGCCGACCGGTTCCGCCAGGACTGGCACGAAGTCAAACCGACGTTCTCGAAGTGGGTCGACACCCTGCACGACGCCAGCAAGTCGGCCAACACGAGCGCCGACAACATCGAGCGCGCCACCTGATCCCAGGCGGCCCTTGCTTGTGGCGCATTTCGCCAGTGCCCGGACCCCGGCCGCGACGGCCTGGGGTCCGGGCACTGGTGGTGCGTGTACGCGCTCCGGAGGATCAGACGCCCTTCTGGTACAGCCGGGCTTCGGCCGCCGAGACCTTGTCGGGCTCGTTACGGATGGCGGCGTCCACAATGGGGAGCAGCTTGCCCACCTCTTCACCCAGCTTCTTGTGGCGGCCTTCCAGTTCCCGATGCCAGGCGCGAGCGTTCTTCCCGACCCA
Source organism: Streptomyces sp. NPDC087787 (assembly GCF_044743035.1). Lineage (NCBI taxonomy): Bacteria > Bacillati > Actinomycetota > Actinomycetes > Kitasatosporales > Streptomycetaceae > Streptomyces > Streptomyces sp. NPDC087787. The sequence goes on along the minus strand of NZ_JBIUVQ010000015.1, from coordinate 86,425 downwards.
GACCTTGTCGCCGCCGATGTCCCGTGTCGGCTCCTGCAGCGCCTTGGCAAAGGACTCGACGTCTCTCGCGAGGTCGCGGCGCAACTTCTCCAGGTCCGCTTTTCTGGGGTTCGCGACTTCAGGTTCGGAATCCGTCATCCGTGTGACCTTTCAGCCTTTGATGCCTTCAACACCATGCGACGCCGTATCGCAAGGAAGACCGCACCAGCCAGCAGAACCGGCGCCAGCACCAGCGACACCAGCATGGGCAGCGTCATGGCCGGCGGGCTCCGCACCCACTTCGTCGTCAGCACCCTGCTCGGATCCCGAGGGTCATAGGTCACAGACACGGAGGAACCCTCGACCAGACCGGCAGGACGCCTTCCTCCCCAGTCGCTGAGAGCGGTCTCCTGCGCCCCGCGCTCGGGATCGGCGAATCGGATCCTGATGTTTCCCGGACTGCCGAACCTGTCCCGCGGCGAGGCCACGATTTCGGCGGCGACGGACACTCCTCGGGAACGCAGGTCGTCCACGAGCGAGTGCGAGGGAAGCCAGAGCACCAGGAAGGCTCCGAAGGCAGCCACAGCCATGAGGAAGATGGCCGCGACAAGCCGTCGCTGCGGCAGTGGCGTCTGCCGCTCACCGGCGCGCAGTTTGCGCAACTCGGCCTCGGCGGCCAGCCGTTCGGCGGATTTCGGTGGCGGCGTCCAGTCATCCCGCGACCGCTTCTTTTTTCCCACGAGAACGCTTCTCCGTCTCAAAGCCCTAGCCAGCCACCGAACTTCTTGGCTGCGTGGCCTATTCCCTTGCCGACCTCCGAGGCCGCATGGCTGACGGCGTGCACGGCCTTCTTGCCGGTATCGGTGTTCAGGGCATAGTAGGCAGCGTAACCAAGCCCGGCACCGACCACGATGCCTGCTGCCACACCCCAGCCGACCGGTCCCCCGCAAGCCGCCACAGCGGCCACGCCGGCCCAGGTACCGGCCATTCCGGCTCCGAGAGACGCGACGTTCGAAACGACGGCCACATCCGGGTCCGAGTGGTTGACCTCGATGTCGTATGCGATACCGCCGACCGTCAGCAGTGTGCCCACCAAGGGAACCCGCCCGCCCGCTCTGAACATCTTTCCGAGCCATCCGGCGTTCGCACCCGCCGGCGCCGCCCTGATGAACGGGATCCTGTCAGCGAACCAGCGGACTCCATCCCCGACCGACGCCTCCATGAGCCTGGACAGCGAGCCCATACCGTATTTGGAGAAGACACGCTCGGCCTCGCGGGAGGCTGCCTTGGAGGCCTTCGCGTTGAAACTCGTCTCCTTCCTGAACCGTGCACGCTCTGCGGGTGTCATGGCGTTGATTCGTTTCTCATAGGCCGCCTTGGCTGCCTTCGAGAACTCCTCCGCCTCGTCCCAGAACTTGTCCGCCAGGCTGGACTGGACGCCGATGACGGCGGCCACGAGCCCCGCGTGCACGGTCCACGTCGCCTTGGGGTCGCCCAGGTCCGTGACTGCCTTCGTCAGGTGCTTCCACGCGGTGTCCCACAGGTCGGGGTCGTCACCCTGCATCAGCGCACGGTTGAAGACCGCCCCCGGCTCATCCTCGGGGATGTCACCGTGGAAGAGATCCAGCACCTTGTTGAATCCGGGCGCCGGGCTGAGGGCGTTCGCCGCTGCAGTGAACGCGGCACCGAACGTCTTGGCGTCCTCCTCGGCCGTCGGCGCGTTGGACAGAGCGATGGCCATGGGAAGGTTCTTGACGAGGTTCGGGTCCATCTTGGCGTAGAACGCCGAGGCGAAGTCCGGATCACCCTTGTGTTTCGCCAGTTCCTCGGCGATGCGGTGGAATTCCGGGCCGGCCTCCTCGGGTGACATCCCCGCGAGCCCGTCGGCTTCCTTGGCCAGATCCGCGCCCTCCGTCCGTGCCTGCTGCACGGTCCAGACCGGCTCGCGCAGTTGGACCATGGTGGGCTTGGGCCCCACTCCCTTGAACTCCATGGCCTCGGCGAGAGCTTGGCGACGACGGAGCATGGGCAGTTCGTCGTCGACCCAGGAAGCGATCCGGTCGATCTGAGTCAGGCTGCCGGTATCGAGTCCGAATCTCTGGAATCGACCGAAGTAGGAACTCTTGCCCAAATGTAGGGTCTTACCGCTTGACACGAGGTTGTTGATGGTCTTCAGGAGGTTCGCGGGATTGATCCCCGAAAAGTTCGGATCAACCATCTGTCGGATGCCCCGCACTGCCAGGAAGTCGCGGGTCCATGAGAATTGCTCCGGCGCCCGACCCTTGCAGTACCGCCTCCAGCTTGTCGGCCGGGAGGGCGACCCACGGCTGTTCCTCGCCCAGCGCCTCGACCAAGCGTGGCACGGTGGAGAAGGCGAGAGCGACGAGTTGCTCCCCGCCCGACTCCGTCCGCAGAGGAATGAGCATCACATCGACCGTGCCTTCAAGGACCGGTGCACCGTCTTCGTCTCGCGGCAGATCCGTCATCGTGGGCAGCACCAGAACATCCGGGGTTTCCTGGGGCGGCTGCGTCGAATCCATCTGCCCATCGTACGAGTTGTACGCCGATCGAAGCATGAGGCGCACTAAGGCTTGGCAACTTCCCCGCAAGTCCCGGCCGACAAGGCGCGGCCGGGACTCCGTCCGCTCGGACGGAATCCCGGCTCCTGCGCCGCCGTGTCGTCAGTCGTTCATGACGGCCTGGACGGGCATGAACGAGCCTCCCGACACGAACAGCCCGCTGCCGGCCGGTCCGCCCCCGCTGTTCGTCGGCAGCCGGATGCCGAACAGTTCTCCGTCCGATGGGCTTTGAGGGGCTAGCAGCAAGCCGTTTCGGGACTTGCGGGCCTCTGTGACGAAGCCGCGGTACTGGCCCGAAAGGCTGTCCGTCATACCGGCGGCGATGAGTCCGATGCCCCCGTCCCCGCCCTTGCGGACCACGCTCTCCAGGGCTTCGTCGAGCCGAGTGTCGTAGATGAGTTCCGCGTCGTCGACGACGACGGCGTACGGGCCTCCATCGAGGTTCTCCACCAGCTCCTCCAGGTCCTCCTCCCGGCTGTCGGCGTTGAGGAATCCGAGGACACCGGCGCGTCCCTCCAGATCACGCAGCGGCGAACGGCGCGGGGTGACGACGACCACGGGGGTACCGGCCGCGAGGAGTGACTGGGTGGCGGCCTTCAACAGGGTCGAACGGCCGGACTTCGGCGGGCCTGCGATGACGAAGCCCGGTCCGTTCTCCTCCAGGTCGACCCCGACGGGGCGCAGTTCGTCGCCACCGACACCCAGCAGTGCCCACAGTGGCGACGGGGGTGCGAAGTCGGGGTCCAGGGCCAGCGCCTCGGAGGCCGTGATCCGGGAAGGCAGCGCGTCCACCCGCATGGGGCGGCGCCCGGCCGGCAAGCGGCCGTGGCGTGACGCGGCCTCCTCCGCGATGGCTCGCAACGCACGGACCTGGGCCTGGCCCGCGGGATCGTCGTCCAGTAGGGCGATCTGGGTCTCGTCGACACCGACGTCGGTGATGCGCAAAGCACGGCCCGGTGGCATGTTCTTGGGCACTTCGCGAGCCTGGAGGCCGGCCGTGGAGTAGTCGTTCGGGTCGGCGAAACGCAGAACGAGCCGCTCGGCGAAGGCGGAGGAGACATGCCCGCTCAGGCCGCTGCGGTCGGCGGTCATGACCACTTTCAGGCCCACCGCGGAGCCTTCACGGAAGATGCGCTGCATCAACTCGATCAGCTGACCGTAGTTGAAACTCTCGAAGGCGGAGGTGAAGCCTTCCCAGCTGTCGAGGAGCAGCACCATCCACGGGAGCCGGTCCTCCGGCGCTGCGGCTGCGCGCTGTTCCGCGGCGCTGGAGGCACCTTCCATGGCCAGCAGTTGCTGACGCCTCGCGATCTCGGCCAGCAGCCGGTCGACCAGGCGCCGCACCCGGTCGGGCTCGTCGCGGCTGACCACTGCTCCGACGTGCGGCAGGCGCATCAACGGCAGCAGTGCGTTGGAACCGCAGTCGATGCCGTAGACGTGCACGTCGTACGGCGAGGTGGTGCGGGCCAGGGAGCCGGCCAGCGTGCGCAGGGCTGTCGAGCGCCCGCAGCGTGCGCCGCCCACCAGCATCGTGTGCTCGCCATGCACGAGGTCCAGGACCATGGGCCTGCGGCTCTGCTGGGCCGGGAGGTCGATCAGGCCGAAGGGAATGGGCGGCACATCCTCGCCGTAGGCCTTCTGAGTCGAAGGGGCCTCACCATATGTGGCCAGTTCTTCCAGCGTCACCTTCTGCGCCAGCGGCTCCAGCCACGGGCTGCGCTGCTTTCCGACGCCCATCCGCAGCGCGCCGTCAGCCACGGCGTCGACGAGGACCGCCAAGTCGGTGACCATGGTGCCGTCGGTTTCGGACTCCGCCGGCTTTGGCAGCGGGCGGCCATAGGCATTCCAGGGCAGGTGGAGCAGCGTCGCCTTGGGGCCGGTACGGCCCGTGGCGGGGCGGCGGCCACCGATACGCGCCGACTGCACGCCCACCAGGGACTGAGCACCGGAGCGAACGTACATGCGTCCGGGGCTGGACTTCGCGATGGCGCCCGAGTCGGGGGCGTCGATGACGTCCATGGACTCCGACGCGTCCGTCACCCGTAGCGCGATCCGCAGGTTGGTGTTGGCGCGGATGTCCGCGCTGACCACACCAGCCGGCCGCTGCGTGGCCAGGATCAGGTGCACACCGAGGGAACGGCCGCGGCGAGCGATGTCGACAAGGCCTGCGACGAAGTCGGGGAGTTCGGCTACGAGCGAGGCGAACTCATCGATGACCAGGACGAGCCGAGGCATCGGCTCGAGCTCGGGCCTGATCTCGCGAGTGTCGTTGTAGTCCTCGATGTCCTTGGCGGCCGCGTCGAAAAGGATCTTCTCCCGGCGGTGCAATTCGGCCGCGAGGGATGCCAGGGCCCGCTCGGTCAGGTGCGCGTCCAGATCGCTGACCATGCCGACGGTGTGCGGCAGCCGGGCGCAGTCCATGAACGCGCTGCCGCCCTTGTAGTCGATGAGGACGTAGTTCAGGGCGTCGGGGCGGTTGGCGACGGCGAGCGAGGCGATGATCGTCTGCAAAAGCTCGGACTTACCGGCACCCGTCGTACCCGCGACAAGTGCGTGCGGACCATCTCGCCGGATGTCGAGCACGAACGGCCCATCTGCCGCGATGCCGATGGGCGCGGCTGTGGTCGAGCCACCCGCCTTCCAGATCCGCTCCACATCCATGCCCGTGGGATCGGGCAGCCCCAGCAGACTCAGCAAGCGGGCAGAGGTGGGAAGGCTGCTGTCGGCATCGTCACGGCTGACATCACGTACGGGCGCGAGGGACCGGGCGAGCAGTTCGCACCACTCCAGTGTGACCTGGTCGGCCAGCACGTCCCCGACGGACTCCAGGCCGTATCCGCGCACCCTCACATGGTGCGCTGCCTCGGCCGCCCAGGCCACGACAGCCTTGCACTCCTCGGGCAGCAGGCGCTCGTCCTCGTCGATGCAGAGAGCGAGGATGCCGTACTGCGGTCCCTCGGTGAGCAGTTGGGGCATGCCGGCTACCCGGCGCAGAAGGCGGGCTCCGTCGAGGACCAGCAGGATGGTGGGGTCCGGGTACAGCTGACCCGTCATGTTGTTCTGCTCGCGGGCCGCCTTGCGCCGGGCCAGCTCGTTGAGGAGCTCGTTGACCCGACGGGTGATGCCCTCCGAGTCGAAGCCGACCAACGCGACGCAGTCCTGTCCCTGATCGGGGTTGGTGTGGGGCAGCCAGTGCGTCCACTGCCACTCGGCTCCTGCGGCCGGGGTGGCGGCGAGCGTCACGAGCGAGAGGTCCCGGGGACTGTGGAGGACGGCGGCCTGAACGCCGAGCCACCGTGCCGTGGCGAGAGCTCGAGTCCGGTCGCCCGCGATGCCGACGATCCCGACCCGGGCGAAGGGGAGGGTGACCGGTACATCCGGCAGGACCGGAGGCTCCGGAGCGTCCTCGGCGTACGAGGTGATGCCGTTCGCGAGGACGAGTTCGACGTCGGAGGGCAGGTTGCCGACCCCGACTCTCAGCTGCATCGCGTCCGGGTCCGTGAGCCGGCGCTCCCAGAGGCGGCGACGCGGACCGGTGGCGAAGAGCAGGATCTCGGCCGGATCGGGGGTGTCCTCGCGGCGAGCGCGCTGCTCCTCCTTTCCCAGCACGGCCAGTTCGGCCTGGTGGGCGGCGAGGTCCTTCTTGTATTGCCTGAGCGAGGTCTTGTGCTTCTTCTTGCCCTCACGGTTCTCGCTCAGCCACTGGCCCGCCATCATCAGCGGGCTCATGAGACAGAACGCCAGCATGTAGATCTGCTTGGTGACGAAGTACATGCCCAGCCCGAAGAGCAGGGGCATGAACGCCATGAGGAACTGGAAGCGTGCCCGCTCTCCCTTCGTGGGTGGCACCGGCACAACGAGCCGCCGCCGGGGGCGCAGTGAAGAAAGGCGCGGGGGACGGTTGTAGGCCAGGCCGCCTTCGCTCATCGGGGACAGATGTGCGTCGGGCTCGGACATTTTGTCGAGTACCACGAGTGAATCGCCGACGCGTACGACACCGCCGAACGGCCAGGTGGTCCCTGCCCCCACCGAATCGTCGTCCAGTCGCACACCAGTGCTGCCCTCAGGGCTGAGTGTGGCGTTGCCCCGCACATCAATGGTGAGCCGGAGCGCGACCGGCGGCACAGCGGCGTCCGGCAAGGAGAGCGAGCAGGTGGGCGCCGATCCGACGGTGGCCACACCGACACCCAGCCGGATCACCCGGCCCGACGCGGGGCCGGCTGAGACCCTGAGCTCGTACTGACCAACCGGCTCGCCCCGGCGAAGAAGTGGGCCTATCGAGTCGTCGACGGAGACGCGCATGCCGTCGCGCAGCACGGCGACCGCGGGGGCGCCCTGGTCGCAGGGGACGCCGTCCGCCCACAGCGACAACGTCCCGCATGCCGCGGCGTCGTAGCCGGGCAGGGAGGCAGGGGATCTGCCGGGCATCGGCACGACGTTTCCCCGGGTTCCACCGGGCGGGTGCACCGGGTGGTCGAAAGCCGCCCCCAACGCCTCCGCAACGTCTCCGGCGGTAGCCGTGTCGTCGGTGGTGACCACGACGTCGTGCGGCTCACCGCCCTCGCGCACGACCGTGACTAGCGTCTGCATGCTGGTGTTCCTCCCCGTTGGCCTCTGTGGCCACATTCGTTGATACAGCTGACGGAGACTAGTGGCAGCCCGGGTTGCCGCTCCCGTCCGATGACGTCTCACAGCCCTTAGGGTTTTCACGTCGTTCGCCACGAATGAATGGGCGCGGATCACCGTGAGCCGCGGCGAGTCCGGCCGCCAAGGCGCGCACTGTGTGCTTCGGCAACGTCCCGCAGGGCTTGTCCGTCCTTCCGTGTTGCCCTGTACTGCGCTGTGGCTTGAGCGGTTGGCGTGCTGTCGTTCGCTGTAGCAGACACAGTAGTGACAGCGGAGGCGGAAAAGATCCCTGGGGCACTGGCGGGGAGACTGGTTCGATTCGCCCTGGCCCGGAGTTACTTGACCCTCGACAGCCGCGCCACCGGGTTTCCCTCCGCCGAGCTGTCCGCCGTGTACTTGATGTCGTCGCCCACCGGGGTGAGGCGGACCGTGTGCGGGGCCGGGTTGCAGCCCGCGTGGTTGGTCCTGGCACCGCGGGAGACTGCGACCAGCTGGGTGCTTGTCACCTGCTTCAGGGTGAGCACGTCGTCGCAGATGCCGCCGAGCTGGTCCGTCTGGCGGAGGCTGCCCAACTCCTGGCCCACGGCGGCCTGGTGGACGGTCAGCCGGAAGTCGCCGAGGGGCAGGGTGCCGTCGAGGGCGGTGCCCTGGCCCTCCCAGGTGCCGAGGTAGCGGGCGGGGACGGGCGAGCCGGTGGTCGTCGGTCCGGTGGAGCGGTGGTCGCCGCTCGCTGTGGCGGCCGGTGGCGGTGTCCCGCCGGCGCTGTCCTCGCCGCCGTCCCGGAACGGCAGCAGCCCCAGCACCGAACCGGTGGTCACCACCGCCAGCGCGCCGGCGACCACGAGAACCATGGTGCAGCTCAGGCGGCGGCCCCGGCCGTCGGCGCCGGGCGCCGCACCGCCGGCCACGGTGACGGAGAACCGGCCGCGGGCGGTGACCGGAGCGGTCGTCCCCTGCGGGGGCGCGTCCTCCCGCGCGGGGAGGGATGGAGGCGGCGAGGCCAGCATGGAGGGCGGGGGCCCGAACCCACCGCCGAGTGCCGCTTCCGCGGGCTGGGGGCGCTCACCGGTGGCGGGTCCGGTCACAGGGCCGGGCAGGGAGGGGCCGAACCCGCCGCCGGGTACGGCATCCGCAGGCCGCGGGCGCTCACCGGTGACCGCCCCGGGGAAAGGGCCCGGCAAGGACGGGTCGAACCCGCCGTCGGGTACGGCATCCGCGGGCCGCGGGGGATCGTCCGTGGCTTTGGGGGGTGGGCCCGGGACCGAGATCCTGCTGAAATTCAGTGGGCCGGACGGCGGCTGGGCCGGGGGGTCCGGCGCCGTTGCCTCCAGGTTCAGGAGCGATACGGCGCTGCGGCTGACCTGTTCGACCAGGCGGGACGGGAGCCAGCCGGCCACGATCAGGCGGGAGGCGCCCTCGGGGGCGAGGCGGCGGGCCACCTCGCCGGGGCCTGGGCGGGCAGCGGGGTCCTTGGCCAGGCAGGCTGCCGCGAGGTCCCGCAAGTCTCCCGCCAAGGAGCCCAGTTCTGGTTCCTCGTGGACGACCTTGTACAGGAGCGCCGCCGAGAAGTCGCCCCGGAACGGGGGCTCGCCCGTCGCGGCGTGCACCAGCACCGCGCCCAGCGAGAAGACGTCCGCCGCGCCCGTGACGCCCTTGCCGAGGATCTGCTCGGGCGACATGTAGCCGGGCGAGCCGACCGAGACGCCGGTCGAGGTCAGGGACGCGGTGCCGTCGGTGGCACGGGCGATGCCGAAGTCGATCAGCAGGGGGCCGTCGAGGGTGAGCAGCACGTTGGACGGCTTCACGTCCCGGTGCACCAGGCCGAGTTCGTGCACTGCCGCCAGCGCCTCGGCCAGGCCCGCCCCCAATGCCCGTACGGAGTGCCCGGGCAGCGGGCCGGCGTCCGCGACCGCCGCGGCGAGGGAGGGGCCGGCCGCGTAGGCGGTGGCCACCCATGGCACCGGCGCCCCGGGGTCGGCGTCCAGGACCGGCGCGGTCCAGGCACCGCCCACCCTGCGCGCGGCCTCGACCTCGCGGCGGAACCGGGCGCGGAACTCCTCGTCGAGCGCGAAGTGCGGGTGCACGATCTTCACCGCGACCGTGCGGCCGCCCGCGCTGCGGCCCAGGTAGACACGGCCCATGCCGCCGGAGCCCAGCCGACCGAGCAGCCGGTAGGGGCCCACGGTGGCGGGCTCGTCCTCTTCGAGCGGCTGCATGGCGCTTCCCCCTCCCCCTTACGCCTCACAGCAGGGTAGTGCGCTACGGCCGCAGCAGCTCCACCTTCACGTCCGCGGGGAAGCCGGTCGTCGGGCCGACGCGCCGCGCGAACTCGGCGACCGCGGCCAGTTGCGGGGCGCCGAAGCTGAAGTCGAGGGTGGTGAAGTACTGCTCCAGGACCTCCTGGTCGAACGCCTCCCAGCGGGCCGCCTGTTCGGCGACCTTGCCGACCTCCTCGAGGGAGAGGTTGCGGGAGGCCAGGAAGGCCTCGTGCACCTTGCCGGTGATGTCCGGCTCGCGCCGGAGGTAGTCGCGCCGGGCCGCCCAGACCGCGAAGACGAACGGCAGTCCCGTCCATTCCTTCCACAGCTGCCCGAGGTCGTACACGTCGAGTCCGTAGCGCGGGCCGTCGTGGAGGTTCGCGCGCAGGGCGGCGTCGCCGATGAGCACCGCCGCCTCCGCCTCCTGCATCATCAGGCTCAGGTCGGGCGGGCAGGTGTAGTAGTCGGGGGTCACCCCGTACCGCTCGGCCAGCAGGAGCTGGGCGAGGCGTACGGAGGTGCGGGAGGTCGACCCGAGGGCGACCCGCGCGCCGTCGAGCCGGTCCAGCGGGACCTGCGAGACGATCACGCACGACATCACCGGGCCGTCGCAGCCGACGGCGATGTCGGGGAAGGCGACCAGATCGTCCGCGTTCTTGAGGAACTCGACGAGGGTGACCGGGCCGATGTCGAGTTCTCCCCGCACGAGCCGCTCGCTGAGCTTTTCCGGGGTGTCCTTCGTCAGCTCGAAGTCGAGGAGCGTGCCGGTTCTCGCGAGCCCCCAGTAAAGGGGCAGGCAGTTGAGGAACTGGATGTGGCCGACGCGCGGCCGGGTGCGAGAAATGTCCACATCGGGAGGCTAGACCCTGCGCGGCGCGCTCCCCCCGCCGCCCCCGCCACCCTCGCCGCGGCCCCCGCCGCCTCCGTCATGACCACTCCTTGGCCGGCCCGCCCCGGACACCCGTCCTGGACACCCGCGCCGCCACCCCGTGACCCGGCTCGCCACGGACTCCGCCACCGCCACGCCACACCCGACTCGCCCCGGACGCTCCGCCGTCGCCCCCGCCTCCACTCCGCGGCCGCGCCCCAAACCCCCGCCACGATCCCGACGACCCCGATTGGCGCAGTCCCCGCCGGCCTTCTGTGAGGGTCTGCCGATCTCGGTGCGTCAACCTCTCACCAGAACCTTCAAACATCCGGGTGAAGTGATCTTGACCTCTATTGCATTCGGCGGCCCACATGCTAGGCTCGCCAGCAAGTTGCAGTTTGGTTTCCCTTGCAGTACAGAGCCTGCGGAGCATGTGACCGCGGGCTCTGGTCGTTTTCAGACGTATGCAGTTGTGCGGCGATTTCGTTATCACACTTGCAGGTTCTGGAGCAGGGCGACCCTTTGAGCCCAAGGAGGGCTTATGGCTACCGGAACCGTGAAGTGGTTCAACGCCGAAAAGGGCTTTGGTTTCATCGCCCAGGAAGGCGGCGGCCCCGACGTTTTCGTCCACTACTCCGCAATCAACGCGACCGGTTTCCGCTCCCTCGAAGAGAACCAGCAGGTGAGCTTCGACGTCACGCAGGGTCCGAAGGGCCCGCAGGCGGAGAACGTCACCCCGGTCTGAGCGTTCGCGCGCAGTATCCGTTCTGAGTGCAGTACCCAAGGAGCCCCGCGCCGTCAGGCGACGGGGCTCCTGCCTTTTCCGGCCGGGGCGGCCGAACCCGGGACATAACGCCCGGTGAATTCCCGGGGAACTCTTTCCCCTGGCCCTCGGAACGCCCTCGGAACGCCCTCCGAACACTCCCGGAACGCTCCCGTGAATACAGCGGACGCTAGGCGTACAGCCCCTCCACCTCCCGCGCGAAGTCGCGCAGGATCACCTCCCGGCGAAGCTTCATCGACGGGGTCAGGTGGCCCTCCCGTTCCGTGAAGTCCACGGGGAGCACGGTGAAGCGGCGAATGGACTCGGGGCGGGAGACGAGCTTGTTCGCCTCGTCCACGGCACGCTGCAGGACCGCCGCCAAGCCCGGGTCGTCGACGAGGAGTTCGGCGGGGACGGGGGGCTTGCCGTTCATCTGCCGCCAGTGGGTGATGCCTTCGGGGTCCAGGGTGATCAGTGCGGAGATGTAGGGGCGGCGGTCGCCCAGCACCATGCACTGGGAGATCAGCGGATGGGCTCGGAGCCAGTTCTCCAGCGGGGCCGGGGCGACGTTCTTGCCGCCCGCGGTGATCAGAATTTCCTTCTTGCGGCCCGTGATCGTCAGGTAGCCGTCGTCGTCCAGGCGTCCGATGTCGCCCGTCGGGAACCAGCCGTCGTGCGTCGCCGGTACCACCCCGCCCGCGTGCGGGTTCCAGTAACCGCGGAAGACCTGGCCGCCGGCCAGCAGCACCTCGCCGTCCGCCGCGATGCGTATCCGTGTGCCCGGCAGCGGCCAGCCGACCGTGCCCAGGCGGGGTTTCTGCGGGGGCGTCACGGTGGCCGCTCCCGTCGACTCGGTCAGGCCGTAGCCCTCGTAGACCTCGACGCCGGCCCCCTCGTAGAACGCGGCCAGACGGCGGCCCAGCGGGGAGCCGCCGCAGATGAGGTAGCGCAGACGGCCGCCGAGCGCGGCCCTGATACGGCGGTAGAGGAGGGCGTCGTAGAAGGCGCGGGCCGTCTTCAGAGCGCGGCCGGGCCCGGGGCCCGTGCCGTGCCGGCGGGCCTCGGCCGCCTCGCCGTAGCGGCAGGCCACGTCGGCAGCGCGGTCGAAGGACGAGGCCCGGCCGCCGCGCTCGGCGGTGGCGCGCGCGTTGTTGTAGACCTTCTCCAGCATGTACGGGATGGCCAGCAGGAACGTCGGCCGGAAGCTCGCCAGGTCCGCCAGCAGGTGCTCCGACTTCAGGCTCGGCGCGTGGCCGAGCCTGACGCCCGCGCGGACGCAGGCCACCGCGACCATCCGGCCGAAGACGTGGGAGAGGGGCAGGAAGAGGAGCGTCGAGGCCTCCTCCGACGTCTTCGCCTTGAAGGCCGGGTAGAGGACCTCGATGGCGTTGTCGACCTCCGCCAGGAAATTGCCGTGGCTCAGCGCGCAGCCCTTGGGGCGGCCGGTCGTGCCCGAGGTGTAGACCAGGGTGGCCAGCGTGTCGGGCCCGAGGACGCCCCGGCGCACGGTGACCTCCTGGTCCGGGACGCCCGCTCCGCACTCCGCCAGGCGGTCGAGGTGGCCGTGCTCCATGACCCACACATGCCGCAGGTCCAGCAGGCGCTCGCGTTCCGGGCCGAGGGCCGCCGCCTGCCGGGCCTTCTCCGTCACCAGGGCGACCGCGCCGGAGTCCTGGAGGATCGAGCGGACCTGGAAGAGGGAGGACGTGGGATAGACGGGGACCGTGACCAGGCCGGCGGCCCAGGCGGCGAAGTCCAGCAGGGTCCACTCGTACCGCGTGCGCGCCATGACCGCGATCCGGTCGCCCGGTGCCAGGCCCTCCGCGATCAGGCCCTTGGCCACCGCGAGTACCTGTTCGGCGAACTGCGCGGCCGTCAGATGCGTCCAGCCGCCGTCGGCGTCCGGGCGGCTGATGACCCGTCGCCCGGGGTCGGCGCTCGCGTTCTCGAACGGCAGGTCGGCCAGCGAGCCGTGCGTCACCGGCGGGACCAGCGGGGGTACGTACGCCTCGCGCACCTCGCCGTCCAGCCGCCGGGTCTGCGGCGCCACGAACGCCGGGCCCGCGTCGGGGTCGTAGTCGAACCCCGCCGAGGGTGACGGGGCCGGACCGCCGTGGGACGACGGGGACGAGGGCGACGAGGGCGACGAGTACGAGAGGGGCATGGCGGCTCCTGGTGCCTGCAGCTTCGCGCTGCTCTGCTGCGGTGGTACGCGCTGCGCTCACCGGTCGTTCACCGGTGGTGCGCGCACTTGAGGTGTTACCGCCGGTTGCATACGGGATCGTACGGGGCCGGGATGGGGAGTTCGTGCGGTTTCGGGAAGGGTCCGGAGACGGTCCGGGAACAGGGCTGTGCCCTCACCGGTCTCCCTGGCGAGCCCGGCAGCCCCTTCCACTCGGGCAGGGCCGGGTTGCGCCTCACGAGCGGCGACGAGGATCAACTCGGCGACGAACGCCACGATTTCCGCGCGCATCGCGGCGATCTCGGCCGCGAACGGCTCGCCGTGCGTACGGGCCTGTAAGTGCAGCACCGCCCAGCCCTCCGGGTGCCGGACGGTGTGTGTGAAGAACGCCCGCAGTCCTTCCCAGAGTTGGCGGTCGGCGGACAGTCCCGGGCGGACTCCGTCGCGGACCGCCCCGGTCAGCGCGGCGGCCTCACGGCGGATGCAGGCAGATCAGGCCGTCAGGGCCCCTGCCCCGACCGCATCAGACATCAGGACACCACCCCTGAGCCCGCTCCCCGCATCGGACGTCAGGACGCCTGCTCCCGCGGCTGCGCCTGGGACCGCGCCCGGTCGTCGGCGAGGTCCTCCTGGCCCGCGTTGGCCTCGAAGTTCGCCTTCATGCGGTCCACCCGCTGGGCCACCTGCACCGACGCCCGGTCCCGCTCCTTGCGCAGGGCGACGAAGCTGATCGGGGCGGAGATCACCAGGGCGAGCGTGGCGATCCACAGGCCGTTGGAGCCGCCGAGGCCGCGTGGGGCGAGCCCGGAGTGGACAAGGCCCCAGACGACCACGAGGCAGCCCACGAAGATTCCGAGGCGCATCAGCGTGTAGCGGAGCATCTCAATCCACTCTTCCGTTCCGAAGGTTCCCAAAGGGGCACCGTCCAGTGAAGCACGCCGGATGCCCGATCACTCATGGGGGTGCGAAGGACCGGTAAAGCCTCAGGTCAGCGGCAGCAGCATGATCACGTCGTCCCGGTCGTCACCCGCCTCCACCCGGATGGCGCCCGGCACCCGTCCGACCTCCTTGTAGCCGCAGGAGGCGTAGAACCGCTCCAGGCCGAGCCCGCCGCGGCAGGTGAGCCGGATCGCCTCGATGCCGGCGAAGCCACGGGCCGCGTCCGCGGCGGCCGCCAGCAGGTCCCGTCCGTGGCCCCGGCCCTGGTCGCGCGGGTGCACCATCACCGTGTAGAGCCAGAGCCAGTGCGTCATCAGCCGGTGGGTGTTGAAGGTCAGGAAGGCGGTGGCGGCGACCCGGCCCTCCTCGTCGTGGCCGACCAGCAGCCGTGCGCGCCCCTCGGTCAGCGCGAGCAGCTGCCTGACCAGTTCCGGACGTATCTCCTCCCGCGTCGCGGGCGGCAGGAACCCGACCGCTCCGCCGGCGTTTGTGACATCGGTCCACAGGTCGAGGATGCCGTCGCGCAGGGCAGGGTCGACGGCGGGATCAAGGGTGAAAGTAAGGGGCATTGGGCGATCATACCCATTACACCAAGGTGCGCGCAGCCACTTTCAGATCGGAGAGCAGCCCCCGGTAGGCACCCTCCCGGTCGTCCGCGCGCAGCACGGACGAGGGGTGCACCGTCGGCACCAGCCGCTCCCGGCGCCCGTGGATCTCCTCCTCCAGCACCGTTCCGCGCACCTCGGTGACCCGGAACGAGGAGCCGAGCAGCGCCTTGCCGGCCGTCGCGCCCAGGACCACGATCAGCTCGGGCTCCACCAGCCTGAGTTCGGCCGCCAGCCAGGGCCCGCAGGCCACCGCCTCCCGCAGGCTCGGCGCCTTGTGGATACGGCGCTTGCCGGGCCCGGACCGGGCGAACTTGAAGTGCTTGACCGCGTTGGTGACATACGTCTCGCCCGGGTCGATGCCCGCCTCGGCCAGCGCCCGGTCGAGGAGCTTCCCGGCGGGCCCGACGAACGGCCGGCCCTGCCGGTCCTCCTGATCCCCCGGCTGCTCGCCGACGAGCATGACCCGGGCGCCGGTGTCCCCGGTGCCGAACACGGTCTGTGTGGCGTCCCGGTGCAGCGGGCAGCCCCGGCAGCCCGCGGCCGCCTCGCGCAGGGCGGCCAGGTCCGCGAGCTCGGGGACGAAGGGCGCGGCGGTGTAGGCGTCCTCGGGCGCCTTCGTGGTGGCCATGCCGGGCGGGTACCCGCCCGGCACGCGGCCTCACGGGGTGTGCCAGGGCCCGTCCTCCCGTCGTCGCCGGAAGGGCGGAGAGGAATGTGACGAAAGGCCCTGAGCGCGCGGGCTCACACCCGCATCGGCTGCGGCGACTCGCGGCGCGCCGGGTCCGGGCCGTCGTACTCCCGGATGATCTCGTAGCGCGTGTTGCGCTCCACCGGGCGGAAGCCGGCGTCGCGGATCAGGTCCAGCAAATCCTCGCGGGTCAGCTTGTTCGGGGTGCCGTAGTTGTCCGCGTCATGCGTGATCTTGTACTCGACGACGGAGCCGTCCATGTCGTCCGCGCCGTGCTGGAGCGCGAGCTGGGCGGTCTGCACGCCGTGCATCACCCAGAACACCTTGACGTGCGGGACGTTGTCGAAGAGCAGCCGCGAGACGGCGAAGGTCTTCAGCGCCTCCGCGCCCGTCGCCATGGTGGTACGGGCCTGGAGGCGGTTGCGGACCTTGCCGTCCTGCATGTCGACGAAGTCGTGCTGGTAGCGCAGCGGGATGAAGACCTGGAACCCGCCGGTCTCGTCCTGGAGTTCACGCAGCCGCAGCACGTGGTCCACGCGGTGGCGGGGCTCCTCGATGTGCCCGTAGAGCATGGTGCACGGGGTCTTGAGGCCCTTCTCGTGCGCCAGCCGGTGGATGCGCGACCAGTCCTCCCAGTGGGTGCGGTGGTCGACGATGTGCTGCCGGACCTCCCAGTCGAAGATCTCCGCGCCGCCGCCGGTGAGGGACTCGAGACCGGCGTCGATCAGCTCGTCGAGGATCTCGGAGGCGGACAGTCCGGAGATCGTCTCGAAGTGGTGGATCTCGGTGGCGGTGAACGCCTTCAGCGAAACGTCCGGCAGCGCGGCCTTCAGCTCGCGCAGGGAGCGCGGGTAGTAGCGCCACGGCAGGTTCGGGTGCAGGCCGTTGACGATGTGCAGCTCGGTCAGGTTCTCCGACTCCATCGCCTTGGCCAGCTTCACGGCCTCCTCGATGCGCATCGTGTACGCGTCCTTCTCGCCCGGCTTGCGCTGGAAGGAGCAGTACGCGCAGGACGCGGTGCACACATTGGTCATGTTGAGGTGCCGGTTGACGTTGAAGTGCACCACGTCGCCGTTCTTGCGGGTGCGCACCTCGTGGGCGAGGCCGCCGAGCCACGCGAGGTCGTCCGACTCGTACAGCGCGATGCCGTCCTCGCGGGTCAGGCGGACACCCGTCCTGACCTTCTCCTCCAGCTCGCGCTTGAGCCCGACGTCCATGCCCCTACCTCTTTCCTGAAGACTGCGACCACCGTACGCCCGGAGGATCAGACCTCCTCGGGCAGCTCACCCACCCGGTTCTCCCACTTCGTGGACAGCACGATGGTGGTACGGGTCCTGGAGACGCCCTTGGTTCCGGACAGCCGCCGGATGATGCTCTCCAGTCCGTCGACGTCCGAGGCGCGCACCTTGAGCATGAACGAGTCGTCGCCGGCGATGAACCAGCAGTCCTCGATCTCGGAGAGTTCCTTCACCCGCTGCGCCACGTCCTCGTGGTCGGCGGCGTCGGAGAGCGAGATGCCGATCAGGGCGGTGACGCCGAGACCGAGCGAGGCGGCGTCCACGGTGGCCCGGTAGCCGGTGATGACACCGGCCGCCTCCAGCCGGTTGATGCGGTCGGTGACGCTCGGTCCCGACAGGCCGACGAGGCGCCCCAGCTCCGCGTATGAGGCCCGGCCGTTCTCCCTCAGGGCCTGGATGAGCTGCCTGTCCACCGCGTCCATGCGATCGAAGCCTTCCACTGAAGAGATCCGACGAGAGATCTGAAGAAAGTTCCTGAAGTGCCGAGTGGTGCTGGTATTGCCTGGAGAGCGCCGCCCGGCGCTCACGCGGGCCGGGCGCCGCCCAGTTCGCCCTCCCAGCGACGGTAGAGACCGTGGGGTACGCCCACCGCGTCCAGGGCCCGGCCCGCGACGAAGTCCACGAGGTGCTGGATGTGGGTCGCCCCGGCGTAGAAGGCGGGCGAGGCGGGCAGGACGGTGGCGCCCGCGTCGTCCAGTGCCACCAGGTGCCGCAGCGTCCGGCCGTTCAGCGGGGTCTCCCGTACGGCGACGACCAGCGGCCTGCCCTCCTTGAGGGTCACGCTCGCCGCCCGTTGCAGCAGGTCCTTGGACAGCCCGAGGGCGACGCCCGCCACACAGGCCGTCGAGGCGGGCACGATCAGCATGCCCTGCGCCGGGTACGACCCCGAGGACGGTCCGGCCGCCAGGTCACCGGCGCTCCAGTGCCGTACTCCCGTGACGTCCACGTCGAAGGTGCCGGGCTTGCCGTCGGCGCCAAGGGACAGCCATTCGCGCAGGTCGTCCTGCCAATGGGCGTCCCGGAAGGAGATGCCGGTCTCGTCGAGCAGGGTGAGCCGCGAGGCCCGGCTGACCACCAGGTCGACGCTCTGTCCGGCGTCGAGCAGTGCACGCAGCACAGCGGCCGCGTACGGCGTGCCGGACGCTCCGGACACCCCCACGATCCAAGGTGCCCGCCGCGTTTCTCCTGGCTTCATGTGTCGAGCCTATCCGTCGGCGCTCATGATCCAAACCGCGAGGTATCAGACCGTGAGACCGCGCACCAGCAGGTCGAGCAGCGCGCACACGAAAAGGGCGATGCCGATGAACCCGTTGACGCTGAAGAACGCCCGGTTGAGGCGGGACAGGTCGTTCGGGCGCACGATCGTGTGCTCGTAGACGAAGGCGCCCGCGACGACGACCAGGCCCAGCCAGAAGAAGGCGCCGGCGCCGGTGGCGAGGGCGTACCAGACGAACAGCGCGGTGGTGACGAGATGGCAGGCCCGTGCCCCCCGGATGGCGGCGGGGACGCCGAAACGGGCCGGGACCGACTTCACGCCGACCTCACGGTCGGTCTCCACGTCCTGGCAGGCGTAGATGAGGTCGAAGCCGCCGATCCAGACGCCGACGGCCAGGCCCAGGATCACCGCGTCCCAGGACCAGCTGCCGGAGATCGCCAGCCAGCCGCCGATCGGGCCCATCGCCTGGGCCAGGCCCAGGATGGCCTGCGGGAAGTTCGTGAACCGCTTGCCGTAGGGGTAGACCACCATCGGGACCACCGCGACGGGGGCGAGGGCCAGGCAGAGCGGGTTGAGCAGGGCCGCGGCCGCGAGGAACACGACGAGCGCGACGAGCGCGCCCGTCCAGGCGTGCCGCACCGACATCGCGCCGGTCACCAGCTCGCGGTGCGCGGTGCGCGGGTTACGGGCGTCGATCTCCCGGTCGATGATCCGGTTGACGGCCATCGCGAACGTGCGCAGGCCCACCATCGCCACGGTGACGAGCAGCAGCCTGCCCCAGTGGATGGTCCTGTCCCACTCGTACATCGCGGTCAGGGAGGCGATGTAGGCGAAGGGCAGCGCGAAGATCGAGTGCTCGATCATGACCAGGCGCAGGAAGGCCTTGGTGCGTCCCGGCTGCGGGATCGCGGCGGACGCGGAGCTCACAGGCCGTACCCCGGTTCACCCCCGCGGCGGCGGGGAAACCCCGTCTCCGCGCTGCCGCACACCAACGTATAGGTGCCCATCAGAGTCCGTACTCCTTCCAGCGTCGCGTCACCCGTTCGGCTGTCTCCGGGTCCGAAAGGACCATCTCCGGCCACCCGCCGTCTCGCGTGTAGCCCTCCTCGGGCAGCTTCCGCGTCGCGTCGATGCCCGCCTTGCCGCCCCAGAACTGCTGGTAGGAGGCGTGGTCGAGGTGGTCGACGGGGCCTTCCACCACGGTGAGGTCGCGGGCGTAGTCCGTGTTGCCCAGGGCCCGCCAGGCGACCTCGTGCAGATCGTGCACGTCGCAGTCGGCGTCGACGACCACGATCAGCTTGGTCAGAGACATCATGTGTGCCCCCCAGATGGCGTGCATCACCTTCTGGGCGTGCTTGGGGTACTTCTTGTCGATCGAGACGATCGCGCAGTTGTGGAAGCCGCCCGCCTCGGGCAGGTGGTAGTCCACGATGTCCGGGACGATGATCTTCAGCAGGGGGAGGAAGAAGCGTTCGGTGGCACGGCCGAGCGGCCCGTCCTCCGTCGGGGGGCGGCCCACGACGATCGACTGGAGCAGGGGCCGCCTGCGCATCGTCACGCAGTCGATGGTCAGCGCCGGGAAGGGCTCCTGCGGGGTGTAGAAGCCGGTGTGGTCGCCGAAGGGCCCCTCGGGCAGCATCTCGCCGGGCTCCAGCCAGCCCTCCAGGACCACCTCGGCGTTCGCCGGGACCTGGAGCGGGACGGTCCTGCAGTCGACCATCTCGATCCGCCGGCCCGCGATGAACCCGGCGAACAGGTACTCGTCGATGTCGCCGGGGAGCGGCGCGGTCGAGGCGTACGTGACGGCCGGGGGGCAGCCGAAGGCGATCGCCACCGGAAGCCGCTCGCCGCGCCGGGCGGCGACCTGGTAGTGGTTGCGGCTGTCCTTGTGGATCTGCCAGTGCATGCCGATGGTGCGCTTGTCGTGGCGCTGGAGGCGGTAGAGCCCGAGGTTGCGGATGCCGCTCTCCGGGTCCTTGGTGTGGGTAAGTCCCAGGTTGAAGAAGGAGCCGCCGTCCTGGGGCCAGGTGAACAGGGCCGGCAGGGCGTCGAGGTCGACGTCGTCGCCGTGCAGGACGACCTCCTGCACGGGCGCGCTGTCGGACTTCACCTTCTTCGGCGGTACGTGCGTCATCGCGCCGAGCTTGCCGAACGCCTCACGCACGCCCACGAAGCCGTGCGGCAGCTCGGGCCGCAGCAGCCCGCCGATCTTTTCGGAGATCTCGCCGTACGACTTCAGGCCGAGGGCCTTCAGCAGCCGACGGTCGGTTCCGAAGACGTTCATGGCCAGGGGCATCGCGGAGCCGCGCACGTTCTCGAAGAGCAGTGCGGGGCCGCCCGACTTCTGCACCCGGTCGACGATCTCACCGACCTCCAGATACGGGTCGACCTCGGCCTTGATGCGCTTGAGGTCTCCCTCGCGCTCCAGCGCCCTGAGCAGGGAACGAAGATCGTCGTACGCCATGGGGTCCAGTATCCCCGAGCGGCTACCCTGGCCCCGTCACGGGGCCGGTTCAGGGCCCCTCCACCGCTTTCAGGGGGCTTCTCGACATGCTCAGGGTGCTGCTGTACTACGTCGTGCCGCTGGCACTGACGATCTTCGCGTTCATCGACTGCCTGAACACGCCCGAGGACGAGGCGAAGCACCTTCCCAAGGTCGCCTGGGTCTTCATCATCCTGCTCTTCCCGATCGTCGGCTCGATCGCCTGGCTCGCCGCGGGCAAGGACCGGCGCCCTCCGGCGAACGGCCGCACGCCCTCCGAGTGGCACCGCAACCAGCGGCTCGAGTACGTCGCCCCGGACGACAACCCCGCGTTCCTGCAGTCCCTCGCCGAGGAGAACAAGAAGGACGAGGACCTGCTGAAGAACTGGGAGGCCGACCTCCGCCGCCGCGAGGAGGAACTGCGCCGCAAGGAGAACGGCGAGGAGCCCAGGAGCAGCTGAGCGGCGGCCGGCGACCCCGGCGGCGGGTCGGACCTAGCGCAGCCGGGACGAGGACAGGATCGACAGCAGGTGGGCCGGGACCATCACCCAGGTGATGGCGGCCAGCGCGAGGAGCGCCCAGCGGGTGACGTCGGCTCCGCCGGTGACGGTGTCGCCGATGGCCGCGGCCAGCAGGAGCAGGGACGCCTCGATGCCGTTGGTCACCCGGTGGATCTTGAACGCGGCGGCCAGCCGGCGCACCGTGGCCACGCCCTGCGAGCGCGGCCGGGTCGACTCGTCGTCGGCGACGGCCAGCCCGCGCCGGGCCCGCGCCACGTCGACCAGGTCGGTGGACGCCTTCAGCAGGACCACGCCGAGTGCGGTCGCCAGACCCAGCGACACCCAGCCGCCGAAGCCGGACCGGGCCGCGTGGAACCCGGCGCCCACCATCAGGGCGGCGTCCGCGAGATAGGCGCCGAGCCGGTCGACGTAGATGCCGGACGCGCTGTTCTGGCCCTTCCAGCGGGCGACCTCCCCGTCCACGCAGTCGAAGAGGAGGAACAGCTGCATCAGCACGACGGCCAGGACGGCCCCGGTCAGGCCCGGGATCAGCAGCGCGGCGCCGGAGGCGATCCCGCACACCACCATGGTCCAGGTCAGCTGGTCGGGGGTCACCGGGGTGCGCACCAGTTGCCGGGTGAACCCCAGCGAGACCCTCCGCATGTACAGGCGGCCCGCCCAGTGCTCGCCGTTGCGGCTCGCCAGTTTCGCCTGCGGCTGGCAGACCTCCCGCAGCTCCTCCAGGACCGGAGCAGCACCCATGACCGTTTCCTCCCACCCACCGGGCCCGACTGCCGCGCGTGCGGCGATGATCGGGTCAGGGTACAGAGTGGGGCGTGCGCGGTTTCGGGGGCGGGCACAGGCCGTCGCCGCGTGGATGCGGGACTTCACCGGGGAGCGTCCTGATCCGTGGAACGAGGTCCTCGGCCCGCAACCACCTCGATCAGGCATTCGAAGCGGGTCCGCCAGCGCGGCTCCGACTCCGTCTCCCCCAGGAACTCGTGGGTGAGGCGGAGCACGGAGCCGTCCGCGCCGTCGCGCTCCAGGTGGAAGCGGATGCGGCCGCCGCCCTCCAGGGTGTACTCGGCGACCCGGTCCACGTCCCACGCGGTGATCCGCCCGCTGCCCAGGCCGCGCAGACCGACCGCGCCGCCGAGCCGGGGTTCCAGCTCGTCGGCGTCGGTGAACCAGCGCGCGAGCCCCTCCGGTGTGGTCAGCTCCGGCCAGACCCGCTCCATGGGCACCGGCAGCCGCACCAGGAAGGTGAGCAGGTGGGTGTTCCCGTGGATCTGGCTGATGCCCTGCTCGATGGAACCGGTCATGACACCAGTGTCACCGAGGAGCCGGTCAGACGCCCGAGTACGAGTGCTTGCCGCTGACGAAGATGTTCACGCCGTAGTAGTTGAACAGCCAGCAGCCGAACGCGATCAGCGCGATGTAGGCGGCCTTGCGGCCCTTCCAGCCGGCCGTGGAGCGGGCGTGCAGGTAGCAGGCGTAGGCGACCCAGGTGATGAAGGACCAGGTCTCCTTGGGGTCCCAGCCCCAGTAGCGGCCCCAGGCGGACGCGGCCCAGATGGCGCCCGCGACGATCGTGAACGTCCACAGCGGGAAGACAGCGGCGTTGATGCGGTAGGAGAACTTGTCCAGGGACGCCGAGGCCGGCAGCCGCTCCAGTACGGAGGTCGCGAAACGGCCGGGCTTCCCGCCGGAGGCGAGCTTGCTCTCGTAGGAGTCCTTGAACAGGTACAGCAGGGTGCCGACCGCGCCGACGTAGAAGACCGCGCCGCAGAAGATCGCGGTGGAGACGTGGATGTACAGCCAGTACGAGTGGAGGGCGGGGACCAGCTGGTCGCTCGCCGTGTAGAGCACGGTGACCGCGAGGCCGAGGTCGAGCAGGACGGTGGTGGTCAGGAACAGGCCGAGCCAGCGCACGTTCCTCTTCAGCGCGAGCAGCAGCAGGTAGACGCCGACCGCGACCGTGGAGAAGGTGATGTTGAACTCGTACATGTTGCCCCACGGCGCCCGCTGCACGGAGGCCGCGCGGGCGACGACGCCACCGAGCGCGAGGAGGAAGCCGAGGACGCTGAGGGACACCGCGATACGGCCGTACAGGTCGCCCTTCTCGTCGCCGCCGTGCGCGCCGGGCCCGTCGGGCACGTCACGGGCGCCGGCGGCGGACCGTACGACCACCTTGGGGCGCTCCAGCACGGCGGTGCCCCCGGCGGACTTCACCGTCACGGCCGGCCCCTGCGCCTTGGCCGCGCCGTCCTTGGCGGTCAGCGCGGCGGCCGTGCGGGCCACCTTGCTGCGGCTGCCGAAGAGCCATTCGGTGATGTACGCGAAGAAGGCCAGGGTGTAGACGGCCATCGCGGAGTAGATCAGCGTGTTGCTGATGTTGGCCAGGTTCTCGTTGGTCGCCGTGGCGAGCTCTGTTGCGGCGGCGAGAGTCACTTCTCCTCAGCCCCTTCGGCGGGTACGGGGGCGCCGGCGTCCGGCTCCCGGTCGGGGTCGGCGTCGGCCTGTGCGGGCGCCTTGTCGTGGACGAGGGCGGCCAGGTCGCCGAGCTCCTCGGGGAGTTTCGCGGACTCGCTGCGGCCCAGGCCCGCCATCTCGACGACGGTCGCGCCGTCGGCGCCCCGCACGGCACGCACCCAGACGCGGCGCCGCTGGATGAACAGGGAGCCGGCCAGTCCGGCG
This sequence comes from Streptomyces sp. NPDC087787, assembly GCF_044743035.1. Taxonomy (NCBI): domain Bacteria; kingdom Bacillati; phylum Actinomycetota; class Actinomycetes; order Kitasatosporales; family Streptomycetaceae; genus Streptomyces; species Streptomyces sp. NPDC087787. The sequence goes on along the minus strand of NZ_JBIUVQ010000015.1, from coordinate 62,742 downwards.
ATGGCGGCCAGCGCGCCGGTGAGCGCCCAGCCGGTGCCGGGCTCCTGCACGACCTGGAAGCCGGCCCACTCCTTGATGTCCTTGTCGAAGGTGATGGAGCCGGCGCCGTTCGGCAGCGTCATGGTCTCGCCGGGCAGCAGCCGGGCGGCGACGATCCTGCCCTTGGCGTCCTTGAACTGCTTGAGGTTCGGGTTCTTGGTGTCGAGCTGGTAGACGTTCTGCGGCACGCCCGCGTTGACGCCCAGGTCGCCGTGGAAGCCGGTCAGCGCGAGGACGGGGAAGTCCAGCGCCGGGAACTGGGAGAACATCGTGCCCTTGCCGGCCCCGGCGAAGGTCGGCACGAAGAACGCGGAGAAGCCGAGCTGCTCGGACTTGCCCGCGGGGTTCCTGTAGCCGTCGAACACCTTGATCGCGCCCTGCGAGGTGACGTTGGAGTCGACCGGCAGCAGCGGCACGGCCTGGTGGTAGACCACGTCGCCCTTGCCGTCCCGGACGGTGACGGTGGGGGCGTAGCCGTGGCTGACGAGGTAGACCCGGGCGTCGTCGACGGTCAGCGGGTGGTTGGGCGAGATGCTCGCCTTCTGCTCCTTGCCGTGGGCGCCCAGGCTGTAGGTGATGTCCGCCCGGTACACGCGCGGCGTGCCCTTCTGCGGGCCGGTGCGCTCGTAGGTGCCGGTGAACTTCTTCAGGTTGAAGCTGAAGGGCACCAGGTCGTCGTCGTTGAAGAGGTTGCCGGACTTGAAGTCGTCGTACTGGGTGAGGGTGTTGGAGAAGCCGTCGCCCTCGACGATCAGCTTGTTGCCCTCGGTCTTGTACAACTGGCCCCAGGCGAAGGCGATCAGCATCACGATCAGCGCGACGTGGAAGACGAGGTTGCCGGCCTCGCGCAGGTAGCCCTTCTCGGCGGCGACGGCGTCATCGGCGAGGTGGGCGCGGAAGCGGCGCTGCTTGAGGATCCTCAGCGCGCTCTCGCGGACCTCCTCGGGGGAGGCGGAGGTGCGCCAGGTGGTGTACGCGGGCAGCCGGGTCAGCCGCTTGGGGGCGCCCGGCGGCCGGCCGCGCAGCTGGCCGACGAACTGCCAGGTGCGCGGCACGATGCAGCCGATGAGGGAGACGAACAGCAGGATGTAGATCGCGGAGAACCACACCGAGCTGTAGACGTGGAACAGGCCGAGCTTGTCGTAGAGGGGCGCGAGCGTCGTGTGCGCCTTCCTGAAGGCGTCGACCTTCAGCGCGTCGGTGCCGCTCTGCGGGATCAGCGAACCGGGGACGGCGCCGAGGGAGAGCAGGAACAGCAGCATCAGCGCGACGCGCATGGAGGTCAGCTGCCGCCAGAACCAGCGGACCCAGCCGAGGACCTCACGCCCGGTCCAGGTGAGCCGGCCGGCCAGTCCGGGCGCCCGGTTGCCGCCGAAGGAGCCGGGGGCGGCCGTCTCGGCGGGGGCGGTGGACAGCTGGGAGCCGGCGGCTCCGAGGTCCTCGTCGCCGGGTGGCACCGCCGGGGTCTCGTCGGCCGTCGTACTGGTTGGCGTCTTGCTCATGGATCAGATCCCCACAGTGAAGCCGGTGGACCACGTCTGCATCTCCTGCACCAGCCGGTCCCAGGCGCCGGTGAGCAGCAGCACGCCGGTCACGATCATCATCGTGCCGCCGACGCGCATCACCCAGACATAGTGGCGCTTGACCCAGCCGAAGGCTCCCAGCGCCTTGCGGAAGGCGATCGCGGTGAGCACGAACGGGATGCCGAGGCCGGCGCAGTAGGCGACGGTCAGCAGAGCGCCGCGCCCGGCGCTGGCCTGGGCGGAGGAGAGCGCCACCACGGAGGCGAGGGTCGGGCCGATGCACGGGGTCCAGCCGACTCCGAACAGGGCCCCGAGGAGGGGCGCGCCCACCAGGCCCGTGGTGGGACGCGTGTGGAAGCGGAACTCACGCTGGGTCAGCCAGGGCATCAGGCCCATGAAGAAGACGCCCATGAGGATCATGAGCACGCCCAGCACCTTCGACAGGATGCCCTTGTACTCCTGGAGGGTCTGCCCGAAGAAGCCGAACAGCGCCCCGCCGGAGACGAAGACCACGGTGAAGCCGAGGACGAAGAGGGCGGCACCGGCGGCCATCCGTCCGCGCCGGGCCTCGGCCAGGTCGGTTCCGGTGACACCTGTCACATACGACAGATAGCCGGGGACGAGCGGCAGGACGCACGGGGAGAAGAAGGAGACGAGCCCGCCGAGTACGGCGATCGGCAGCGCGAGCAGCAGGGCTCCGCTGGACACCGTCTGATTGGGATCAGTGACTGCGGCCAGTAGCACGACGGCTCACTTCTCCGCGACGACCGGGTCGAGCATCTTGCGCAGCTTGTTCTCGCTGAGCGCCTGGAGGGCGCGCGCGGCGATCTTCCCGTCCCGGTCGACGATGATCGTGGTGGGGATCATCTGCGGGTTCAGGGTGCCCTTCTTGAAGCGGAGCATGAGCTTGCCGGCCGGGTCGTACAGGCTCGGGTACGGCACGTCGAACTGCTTCTCGAACGCGAGGGCCGGCTGGGTGCTGGTGTCGCGCGTGTTGATGCCGACGAACCGCACGTCCTTGCCGGCGGTGTCCTTGGCCACCTTCACCAGGTTGGGCGCCTCGGCCCGGCACGGCGAGCACCAGGAGCCCCAGACGTTCAGGACGACGACCTTGCCCTTGTACGCGGCCATGTCGAGCTGCTTGCCCTCGAGAGTCCTGCCGGACAGGTCGGGGGCGGGCTTGCGGTCGGCCTTCGGCACGGTCGCGATGCCGTCGGCGCCGGTGATGAAGTTGGTGTTGCCCGAGCCGCCGGAGGTGCCGCCGGAGCCGCAGGCGGACAGGGTGAGTGCCAGCGCGGCGCTCCCGGCGGCGAGCAGGGCGGCGCGGCCACGGACGCGGCTCGGACGCGTGCGGTGCGGACGGGGTGCGCGGTTCGCCCGGTTCGAGCACTGGGGGGCACGACTGACGGCACTCATGTGAAAAGTTTCGCATGCCCCTTCCGGGGATCTTGCGCACCCCCCTCACGGCCGGAAAACCGCATTTCAGGCGGGGTTCGAGGGGTCCCCCGCGCTGGGCGTGCCGGCGCCGGGGGCGTCCCCGAGGAACTCCTTCCAGCCGCCCGTCGGCCGCTGCCCGACGTCGAGGGTGCGCAGCTTGGCGAGCACCTCCGGCTTCTGCACGTCCATCCAGTCGACGAACTGCCGGAAGGAGACCATGCGCACGTCGGCGCCCTTCTCCTTCTCCCGCGCGATGTGCCGGAAGGCCTCCTCGACGGAGTCCATGTAGATGCCGCCGTTCCACTGTTCGAAGTGGTTGCCTATGAAGTACGGCGCCCGGTTTGTCTCATATGCCCGCTTGAAGCCCTGGATGTAGGCCTGTGCGGACTGCTTGCGCCAGCCCGGGTAGTTGTGGGCGGGCGCGTTGGTGGAGTTGACGGACTGGTTGGCCAGCATGTTGTAGTCCATCGAGAGGACCTCGAACCGGCGGCCGGGGAAGGGTATCTGCTGCAACGGCAGGTCCCAGATGCCCAGCCGCTTGTCCGGCCACGTCTGGCGGCCGCCGGGCGAGGAGGCGTCGTAGCGCCAGCCGAGTTCGCGCGCGGTGGGCAGCAGTTGGTTCTGCCCGAGCAGGCAGGGGGTGCGGCCGCCGACGAGTTCCTTGTCGTAGTCGAAGGGCAGGGCCGGCAGATCGCTCCAGCCGGTGTTGGTCCGCCACTCCTTGACGAAGGACTTGGCCTGGTCGATCTCGCTGCGCCACTGCTTGGGCGTCCAGTTCGCGACCGTGCCGTGGCCGGAGCAGAAGTGGCCGTTGAAGTGGGTGCCGATCTCGTGGCCTTCGAGCCAGGCGCGGTGGACGTTGGTGAGCGTGGCCTTGACGTGGTCGTCGGTCAGGTAGCCGATGTCGGAGGCACCGCGCGGGTTGTTCGGCGGGTCGTACAGGCGCTTCTTCGACTCGGGCAGCAGGTAGAGCCCGGAGAGGAAGAAGGTCATGTGCGCCTCGTGCTCCTTGGCCAGGTCGAGGAAGCGCGGGAAGAGGCCGTTGCCGACCTCGCCTGCCCCGTCCCAGGAGAAGACGACGAACTGCGGCGGGGTCTCGCCCGGCTCCAGCGGGACCGGCGCGGCCGGCTGGAGCGGCTGCTTGCCGGCGAACGAGGTCGAGCCGTCGCCGATGGGGCGCGCGGGAGGTGTGGTGGGCGCACTCGGGGTGGGCGTGCTCGCGCTGGGGGACCCCGTGGCGCGTCCGGGGTGCGGGGACTTGACGGAGCCGCAGCCCGCCAGCCCGGCGGCGGCCGCGGCGCCCGCGCCGAGGCCGAGTATTCCCCTTCGGGAGAAGGTGCGCATGAAAGATCCCCGATTCGTCACTGCCGCCGATGGTCACTCACTCAGAGGCAGTGACGAACGCAGGGGTTCCGCGAACCAATATGAAATTCACAACAAAGGCACAGGCAGGGGCGTCCTTACGCGCCGAACGCCTTGCCCTGCCCCTTCACCGGCTTGGCGCCCGCGAGGAGATGGGCCGGCACCAGATCGCGGGCCGGCTCGGTGTAGCCGACGGAGACGATCCGGTCGCCCCGGTAGGTGAACGTCGTCAGCGAGGCGAGCGTGCACTGCCGCTTGCGCGGGTCGTGCCACAGCCGCCTCCGCTCGACGTAGGAGCGCACGATCCAGATCGGCAGCTGGTGGCTGACGAGCACCGCCTCGTGCCCGCGCGCCTTGTCCTTCGCCGCGTTCAGCGCGCCCATCATGCGCACCACCTGGTCGATGTACGGCTCGCCCCAGGACGGCTTGAACGGGTTGACCACGTGCTTCCAGTTGCCGGGCCGGCGCAGCGCGCCGTCGCCCATGCCGAAGGTCTTGCCCTGGAAGACGTTGTCCGCCTCGATCAGCCGCTCGTCGGTGGCCAGGTCGAGTCCGTGCGCCTTCGCTATCGGCGTCGCCGTCTCCTGCGCCCGCTCCAGCGGGGACGCGACGGCGTAGGTGATGTCGCGGGGAGCGAGGTGCTCGGCGACCCGCTCGGCCATCTTCAGGCCGAGCTCGGACAGGTGGTAGCCGGGCAGCCGCCCGTACAGGATCCCGTCCGGGTTCTCGACCTCGCCGTGCCGCATCAGATGGACGACGGTGATGTCGTCCTGGCCGTTCTTCTCGGGGGTCTCGCTCATGCCGTCGCCTCCGCCGCCGCACGGGCCGCCGCCGGAAGGGCGTCGGCGATCCGCTGGAGGGCCGTCTCGTCGTGCGCGGTGGAGACGAACCACGACTCGAAGGACGACGGCGGCAGGTACACGCCGTTCGCCAGCATCGCGTGGAAGAACGCGGTGAAGCGGTACGACTCCTGCGCCTTGGCGTCCTCGTAGTCGCGCACCGGGCGGTCCGTGAAGAACACGGAGAACATGTTGGAGGCGTTCTGCAGGGTGTGCGCCACGCCCTCCTTGGTCAGCGCCTCGGAGACCATGGCCTGGATCTGCCGCGAGACGGAGTCGACCGTGCTGTACGCGGCGTCGTCGAGCAGGCGGAGCTGGGCGAGGCCGGCGGCCGTGGCGACGGGGTTCCCGGAGAGGGTGCCGGCCTGGTAGACGGGCCCGGCGGGGGCGAGATGCGCCATGACGTCGGCGCGCCCGCCGAACGCGGCGGCCGGGAACCCGCCGCCCATCACCTTTCCGAAGGTCATCAGGTCGGGCTCGACCCCGTCGACGCCGTACCACCCGGCCCGGCTGGTGCGGAAGCCCGTCATGACCTCGTCGGAGATGTACAGGGCGCCGTTCTCGCCGCAGAGGTCCTTGAGTCCCTGGTTGAACCCGGGCAGCGGCGGCACCACGCCCATGTTGCCCGGCGAGGCCTCGGTGATCACACAGGCGATCTCGCCGGGGTGGGCGGCGAAGGCGGCGCGCACCGCGTCGAGGTCGTTGTACGGCAGCACGATCGTGTCGCCGGCCTGCGCGCCGGTGACGCCGGGGGTGTCGGGCAGGGCGAAGGTGGCGAGACCCGAGCCGGCCGCGGCGAGGAGGGAGTCGACGTGCCCGTGGTAGCACCCGGCGAACTTGACCACCTTGGACCGCCGGGTGAACCCGCGGGCGAGCCGGATCGCGGACATGGTGGCCTCGGTGCCGCTGGAGACCAGCCGCACCCGCTCCAGCGGGCCGACCCGGTTCACCATCTCCTCGGCGAGCGCGACCTCGCCCTCACCGGGTGTCCCGAAGGAGGTGCCGTGCGCGACCGCCTCCTGCACGGCGGCGATCACCTCGGGGTGCGCGTGCCCGAGGATCATCGGACCCCAGGAGCACACGAGGTCGACGTACTCCCGGCCGTCGGCGTCCTTCAGGTACGGACCGCTGCCGGAGACCATGAACCGGGGCGTGCCGCCCACGGCGCGGAAGGCGCGCACCGGCGAGTTCACACCGCCGGGCGTGACGGCCGCCGCACGGTCGAACAGCGCCTGCGAGACAGGGGCTTCGTAGGGATAGGGCAGTTCGCTCATGACCTGCGACTTCTCCGACTTCTCGGGGGTTCTCCGGAATACGGTGGGCTGTGACCTGTTCAGGGTAGGCCAGCGACGGCGGCGGACCGGGGGCGGAGCGGCCGGCCCGGCCGGATCCAGGTACGACGAGCGGTGGATTCGCGGATTCCCGGCGGCCCATCTGCGAAACTGGGCTCCGCGTACGTATGAACAAGCGAAGGGTCGTGTCGGGGCCGCCAAGATCCCGCGGGCAGATGTTTCGGCGCACGTTTCGGCGAGCGGCCGCGGGGGAGGTCACTGACACGATGATCGGGTTGCGCGGCGGGGGCGACGCGTCCTAGAAAGCGGTCGGGTGGAGATATGCATCGCGGTGGCGGACTGGGCGAGGGGACTGACGGCCTGGGTCCTCGACGTGCCCGGCGGGGAAGGCACCGACGCGACGCTGAGGAAGCGAGCGAAGCAGGCCAGGCACGGGATGTACCGGGTGAGTCCGAGCGGAGCGACCGGCGGGGCGACCGCCGGGCCGAGCTGCTGGGGGCAGGGAGCGGGAATGGTGGTCGGGTGGGGGTGACGTACAAGTATTTCGGCGCGCCCGACGGCGCGACGGCGGCCCGCGTCCCGATCTCGATGCGCCCCGAGGAACTCGGTGGCGACGAACTCGGCATGGGCGGCATGTTCACCAAGATCAAGCCGGAGACGATGGCCGCCATGGTGCTGACCGGCATCGAGGGCGTGCCGCTGCACAAGGTGCCGCCGCTCGAGCTGGTCGTCCTGCACCCCGACTACGCGGTCGTGAAACTCCCGACGACCGCGGTGGACCCCCTGCGCGACATCGGCGAGGAAGCGGTCGGCGCGGCCGCCTTCATCTGGTCCACGGTCCCGGACCGCGGCGGCCCCCGCGACGCCTTCAACGTGTACCAGCTACTGCACGAGTGGCAGGACTTCTCGCACCGGCTGCATGAGGCGGGGCACCAGCCGTACTGCCTGGTGTGGCCCTGACCTGGGGTTTTATGCGGTTCGGGCGGGGCTTTCGGGTCCCGCCCTCGTCATGTGCCGGCGGGGGCCGTGAGGCGGCCAGGGCACATCGAGGGCACATCGGTTTCGGCGGGGGCACTGATGTGCCCTGGGTGACGGGCGCGTCCGGCGTCCGGCCGTCGTCTTCCTCTTCCGCCTCGACCTCGGCCTCGGCTTCGGCTTCGGCTTCGGTGAAGGCGTCGTCGATCGCCTTGCGGGTGCGGGTCTCGCTGGACGGCAGCAGGTGCGTGTACGTCCGCAGCGCGAAGCCCGGGTCCGAGTGACCGAGGTACTCCGAGAACGCCTTGATGCTCTCCCCCCGCATGGCAGGCCCGACGTTTCTCGTCGACGAAGAGCAGGCGGAAGATCTTCGGCTCACCGTCGGGCTTGGCCCAGGGCAGCGTGACCTCCACCGGTGAGAACTCCTTCATGTGGGCCTTGAGGGCGGCGGCAAGCTGACCGGGCAGAGGGACTGACCGGTGGAACGATTCCCGTGGACGGCGGCAACACCGCCAGGAAGGCGGCCACGCCTCCCGCCGTGCACAGCGCGCCCACCGCCTCCCTGCGGGTGAGTCGCTTCCTGCGGCGCCAGGCGACCATGGGCAGTGCGAAGACGAGGTCCAGCGCGGCCAGCGGCAGCACGAGCACGAGCGAACCGAACGCCAGGGCGACGCCCTGGATGACGTAGGAGAGGACCGACATCGCGGCCCCGCCGGCCACAGCGGTCTGCGCATCAGGTCCAGGAACAGGCGCGGGCGCAGGGACGCGCTCTCGGGCCCCGAGGCCGCGGCGGCCTGCTGCATGACGGCTGCGACGGCGAAGCAGCAGGCGGCTGCCAGTGCCGCAACCACCGCCACGACAGTCGCCATGAACCCGGCATGCCGCCTCGCACCGCCCCGGCACGCGCACGCCACCAGCGCGGCAGAAGAACCGGGGCGCCCGGCTCGTCACCCGAACGGCCGACGCGCAGGGCCTCGGTGACGGCACCGCGACGGAGGCCGTCGGCGGAAATCCGGTGCGGAGGGGCTTCTCCCGGGGCCCTCCGGAGCGGAGCGATAGCACGCGTGCGGGACATGCCGCACGCCGAATCCCAGCCACGTTCCGTCAGTCACCCGAAGGGGCTACTCCAAGGGAGCAACGGAGCACAGGTGCGGGTCGTATGGGGGCGGGGCGCCGTCACCCAAGAGGCCCCCAAAAGGAGGACATCGTGTTCCGCCATTCGACACGTACGTTCGTAGTGGGTCTGTGCGCGCTGGCCGCGGCGGCGCCGGCGGCGCCGGCCCTGGCCGGGGGTGATCCGGCCGGGGCGTCCTCAGCACCGCACGCCGCCGCCCGGGCTCTCCACGCGCAGACTCTCGCCGACCTGAACGCCGCCATGCGTGGCGAGGCGTACGCCTACGCCGCCTACAGTCTCTTCGCCGCCGAGGCCGACCGCCAGGGCCTCCCGGCCGTCGGCCGGCTCCTCCGCTCCACGGCGCGGACCGAGCTGAACGAGCACCTGCGCGAGGCGGCCACCCTCGCCGGCCTGGTCGGCGGCAACGCGGCCAACCTGCGCCAGGCCATCAACGGCGAGACCTACGAGCACCAGGTCATGTACCGCCGCTTCGCCGAGCAGGCCCGCGCGGACGGGGACCTGGAGGCCGCGAAGCTGTTCAGCGAGATCGCCGCGGACGAGGGACGCCACCGCGACGCCTTCAGCACAGCCCTCACCGCCGTGACCACCGGCCGCGGCACCATCCCGGCACCGCCGAAGGCCGATACGGTGCCGGTGCCCGCCCGGCTGCCGAAGGTGAAGGCCGCCCGCACCAAGGCCAACCTGGACACGGCCCTGCACGGCGAGGCCCTCGCCCACGCCAAGTACATGCTCTTCGCCGCCCACGCCCGGCAGACCGGCAACGCCGCGCTGGCCCGCCTGTTCGAGGGCACGGCCAAGGTCGAGCAGCAGGAGCACCTCGCCGGCGAGGCGGTGCTGGCCGGTCTGGTGCGCAGCACCAGGGACGACCTGCGCAAGGCCATCACCGGTGAGCACAACGAGGCGACCGCCCTGTACCCGGGGTTCGCCAGTCGGGCCACCGCCGTCGGCGACACCGCCGCCGCCCGCTACTTCCGCGACACCGCCGCAGACGAGGCCAAGCACGCCGCCGCCTTCCAGAAGGCACTCGACCAGCTGCGCTGACCACCCCGCACCCGCCCACCCGCCCCGCGCCGGGCAGGCCGCCCGTGCAGCATGACCGGCCGGGCGAACCGCGAACCGCCCGGCCGGTCCGGGTCACTCCTTGCCGCGGACCACGGTGACGGGGCAGTGCGCGTGGTGCAGCAAAGCCTGGCTGACGGAGCCGAGCAGGAGGCCCGTGAAGCCTCCGCGGCCGCGGGCACCGGTCACCAGCAGCTGTGCCTCCTGGCTGGCCTCGATCAGGGCCGGGCGGATCCGGGAACGCACCAGGCGCCGCTCCACGGTGACCTCGGGATGGCGCGCCTGCCAGGAAGCCACCGTCTCGTCCAGCAGCCGCTGCTCCTCCTCCTGGAGCCGTTCGACGTCGGCCACCATGTTCAGAGGATCACCGGGACCCTCGTAGGCGTGCTCGCTCCAGGTGTTCCACACGTGGAGCGCCACCAGGTCGGCGCCGCGCAGCGACGCCTCGGCGAAGGCGAACTCGACGGCTGCCTCGCCCGCAGGCGAGCCGTCCACCGTGAGCAGTACGGGACCGGCCGGGTCCGGCCTGCCGCGCACCACCAGCACCGGGCAGTGGCCGTGGGCGGCGAGGTGCACGGCGGTGGACCCCAGCAGCAGGCTGCCGAACCCGCCCAGCCCACGGCTGCCCACCACGACCAGCGAGGCGGTGCGCGACTCGATCTCCAGCACCATCAGCGGCTCGCCGACGGCGACCTCGCGCGTGATCTCCACGTCCGGTGCGGCGTCACGCGCCCGCCGCTCGGCCTCGGCCAGGGTGCCGTCCACCAGCTCGCGCAGCCCCGCCGTGTTCGGGTTCCACGGGTGCATACCGGGCGGGACGTGCAGCGACGGCCATCCGAAGGCGTGCACCAGCCGCAGCCCGGCCCCGCGCAGCGCGGCCTCGCGCGCCGCGGTCTCCACCGCCTCCAGACTCGAGGACGAGCCGTCCACTCCCACGACCACCGGATTCACCATGAAACACCCTTCCCTCGCACACCGTGACTGCCGCACGGCCGGCCGGCCACCGGCCCGCAACCGCGTCCTTGAGTCCCTCCAGCCTCCCCCACCATGCGGCGCGGCGCATCGGGCCGAACGGCCCCTGCCCGTCCCCCCGGGCGACGACGCATTGGTCGTGGAGGACGACCGCGGCATCGCGGAATCCCTGGTGCGCGGTCTGCGGCAGGCCGGATACACGGTCGAGGGCGTCCGCACGCCTACGTCTCCAGTGAGTCGACCTCACTGGTCCGCTGGCTCAACGGGGGCCCGGCCCGCCCGCAGGGCAGCCCACCGCGCACCCGCGAACGCGGCGTCGCCCGGCGCCCCACGCTCGTGAACAATGCCGAGACCCTCGCCCACCTCGCCCTCATCGCCCGCTACGGGCCCGACTGGTTCCGGCAGGCGGGGACCCCTGACGAGCCCGGCACCACCCTCGTCACCGTCTCCGGCGCCGTCGCCGCTCCGGGTGTCCTGGAGGCCGCGCTCGGCACGCCGCTCACCACGGTCCTCGACCGGGCCGGCGGGCCCACGGAACCCCCGACCGTGCCGTGCCCGACCACCTGCGCGTCCACGCCCGCCAAGCCGTTGCCGCCTGCCCCCGCCTGGCCCTCCACACCGACCGGGGCCGACCAGGCCGACCATGACCAGCACGCGCACGCACCGTCCGTCCGGCCCTGAAGCAGGGCCGGCCGTCCCCTGCCACACCCACCCGGTGATGCGATGCGATGGATGGGGACCGGCCCCACGATCGCCGCGCCGGACGCACCGAGGTACGCCATGACCCACCGCACCCGCACAACACGGCCGCGCCGCCCGACCGCGGCGGTCGTGTCCCCACGGCTCGAACCCGTCCTCCTGGCCATCACCGCGGCGGCCCTGACCGCCGGCGGTATCGCCTGGCTCACGGGTACCGGCGGTCTGGCCGACCTCCTCTGGGGGCTGGGCACCCTCTCCGCCATCGTCCCCGCGGTGGCATGGGTGCTCGCCGCACTGCGGCACGGACACGCGGGTGTGGACCTCATCGCGGTACTCGCACTCGGCGGCACCCTGGCCGTCCACGAGTACCTGGCCGGTGCCCTGATCGCGCTGATGCTGGCCACCGGCCGCACCCTGGAGGCGGCGGCCCAGCGGCGGGCCTCCCACGATCTGCGTGCCCTGCTGGAACACGCACCACGTTCCGCGCGCCGCCGCACCGATGCCGGAGTGGCCACGGTGCCGCTGGCCGAGGTCACCGTCGGTGACCTTCTCGTCGTCGGCCCCGGCGAGGTGGTTCCCGTCGACGGCCGTGTGGAGAGCTCCGCCGCCGTTCTCGACGAGTCGGTGCTCACCGGTGAGCCCCTCCAGGTCGAGCGGGCCCAGGACGAGACGGTGCGCAGCGGCGTGGTCAACGCCGGAGGCGCGTTCGAGCTGCGTGCCACGGCCACCGAGCGGGACAGCACGTACGCCGGGATCGTGCGGCTGGCACGGCAGGCCGGGGCCGAGTCCGCGCCCGTCGTGCGGCTGGCCGACCGGTACGCGGTCTGGTTCCTGCCCCTGTCCCTGGTGGTGGCGGGACTGGCCTGGCTGATCAGCGGCTCCGCGGTACGCGCGGTCGCCGTCCTGGTGGTCGCCACTCCGTGCCCCCTGCTGCTGGCCGCCCCGGTCGCCATCGTCTCCGGCCTCTCCCGCGCCTCCCGCCTCGGCGTCGTCATCCGCGACGGCGGCGCGCTGGAGAACCTCGGCCGCGCCCGCACCCTCCTGCTCGACAAGACCGGCACCCTCACCGGGGGACGCCCCCGCGTCGTCGACGTCACCGCCGCCCCCGGCCTCAAGCCCACCGAGGTCCTCCGCCTGGCGGCCTCGCTCGACCAGTACTCGCCGCACGTCCTGGCCCGGGCCATCGTCGACGCCGCCCGGGAACGCGGGCTGGATCTGTCGATCCCTTCCGACGTCACCGAGGAACCCGGCCGGGGCCCCACCGGGAAGGTGGACGGGCACCGGGTCTCCGTCGGCCGTCCGAACACCGCGGACGCACGGCCGGCCTGGGCCAGGGCGGTCGACAACCGCGCCCTCCTCGACGGCGCGGCCGTCGCCTGGCTCACTGTCGACGGACACCTGGCCGGCGCCGTCCTGCTGCGCGACCCCCTCCGCCACGACGCGCCGCGCACCCTGCGCCACCTGCGCGCGGCAGGCATCGCACGACTGCTGATGCTCACCGGCGACCGCGCCGCACCCGCCGACGAAGTCGCCGCCGTCCTCGGCCTGGACGACGTACGCGCCGAACTCAGCCCCGCCGACAAGGTCGCCGCCGTCCGCGCCGAACGCGAACGCGCCGTCACCGTCATGGTCGGCGACGGAGTCAACGACGCCCCCGCCCTCGCCGCCGCCGACATCGGCGTCGCCATGGGCGCCCACGGCTCCACCGCCTCCTCCGAAGCCGCCGACATTGTGCTGACCACCGATCGCCTCGACCGCCTCGCCGACGCCGTCACCATCGCCCAGCGCGCCCGGCGCATCGCCGTCCAAAGCGCCCTCGGCGGCATGCTGATGTCCCTGGCCGCCATGGCCGCAGCCGCAGCCGGCCTCCTCCCGCCCGCAGTCGGAGCCCTGCTCCAGGAGGGCATCGACGTCGCCGTCATCCTCAACGCCCTGCGCGCCCTGCGGGTCGACCAGACCGCACGGCCGGCCCTCACCCCCGCCGCCGAAGCCCTCGTCCACCGCTTCGCCGCCGAACACGACGACCTCCAGGACGTCCTCGAATCCGTACGCGACGCCGCCGACCGCCTCTCCGACAGCCCCGGCCCCGAGGCACTCGCCGCGGTGGAGGAGACCCACCGGCTGCTGACCGAACGGCTGCTGCCTCACGAGTACGCCGAGGAACACGAGCTCTACCCCGCCCTCGCACCGACGCTCGGCGGGCCCGAGGCGACCGCCACCATGAGCCGCGCCCACACCGAGATCGAACGCCTCTCCCGCCGCGTCGCCACCCACCTGCAACTGGCCCACACAGGCGGGGGCCTCTCCTCCGAGCAACTCGACGACCTGCGCTCGTGCCTCTACGGCCTGAACACCGTGCTGCGCCTCCACTTCACCCAGGAAGAAGAGAACTACTTCTCCCTCGCCCCATGAACGACGGCATGAGAAGGACTGCCGCACGCGGGGGTCCCGGCCGGGATCCTCGGACCCCTCACCCGACGTTCGCCGGCGTCCGTACTCCGCGCTGGGCCCCACCCGGCCAACGGCGGGTCCATCCCCTGCCGGGGGCAGAGGGCAGGTGCTGTTCGAAACCTCGCCGAACGGAGGTGGACACCGTGATGTACTGGAATCGCGGCCGGGCCTGGATCACAGAGGTCGACACGGACACCTGCACCGAGGCGCGCGAACGGCTCGCCGCCCACCGGCCGGGTTCGGGCGGGGCTTTCGGGTCCCGCCCTCGTCATGTGCCGGTGTTCCCGCCTCCTGACGGCGGCCGTCGCATTCCCCCGCCCCTCGTGCCGCATCCCGTGGCGACCTCGTCGCACGGGGCGGACAGTGGAACCAGTGGCATCAGGGAAGCGAGATGATCATGGATCGTTACCCGCCCATTGCCGACCACGGCCTCGTCGGCGACCTGCAGACCGCCGCTCTGGTCTCGTCCCACGGGGTGGTCGACTGGTTCGCGGCTCCCCGGTTCGACTCGCCCACCGTCTTCGCCGCCCTGCTCGACCACGACCGCGGCGGCCACTTCCTGTTCGCGCCGGAAAGCCGGAACACCGTTTACAAGCAGCTCTACTACCCGGACACCGCGGTCCTGGTCACACGGTTCATGTCGCCGGACGGGGTCGGCGAGGTCTTCGACTGCATGCCACCGGATCGCACCGGCACCCCCACGGACAGGCATGTGCTGATACGCGGCGTGCGGGCGGTGCGCGGCACGGTGCACTTCGCTCTGGAGTGCCGTCCGCGCTTCGACTACGGCCGTGCCACCCACCGTCTCGATGTGCGGGACGGTACCGCCACGTTCCACGCGCCGAACGTCACCGCCCATCTGCAAAGCACCTTCCCCCTGCGGCAGGACGGCAGGGACGTGCGGGGTGCGGTGACCTTGAGGCCGGGTGAAGTGGCCGCGGCGGTGTTCACCGTCGGTGGGCCCGATGGTGACCCCCCGCCGCCGGTCACCCCGGACCGGGCGGTGGAACGGTTCTGGGACGTGGTGGATTTCTGGCACGGCTGGTTGCGCCACTCCCGGTACCGCGGCCGGTGGCCGGGGGTGGTTCACCGCTCGGCGATCACGCTCAAGCTGCTCACCTACGCCCCCACAGGTGCTCCCGTCGCCGCCGCCACCATGGGTCTGCCCGAGCAGATCGGGGGCGAACGCAACTGGGACTACCGCTACACCTGGGTCCGCGACGGCTCCCTGTCCGTGCGCGCCCTCCTCGACCTCGGGTTCGCCGAGGAGGCGGCGCAGTTCACGCGCTGGATGGGCGACCGCCTCCAGGCCCGGGAGGGCGTCGACGGCGAGCCGCTGCAGATCATGTACCGCGTCGACGGGGATCCCGAGCTGCCGGAGGAGGTCCTCTCGCACTTCGAGGGCTACCGGGGTTCGTATCCGGTGCGGGTGGGGAACGCCGCGGCCGATCAGCTGCAGCTGGACGTCTACGGGGAGGCCCTCTATGCCTTGTCGGAGGGCCATGATGTCGCCATGGGAGGCAGCTACCACGGCTGGAAGAACATCGCGCGGACGCTGGACTGGCTGGCCGATTCCTGGGATCGCCCCGACGAGGGCGTCTGGGAGACCCGTGGCGGGCGCCAGGACTTCACCTTCAGCCGGGTGATGTCCTGGGTGGCATTCGACCGGGGACTGCGCCTGGCGAGAGAGTACAGCCGTCCCGCCGACGCCCCTCGTTGGACCGCGGCTCGCGACGCGATCCTCGAACAGGTGATGGAGCGGGGCTGGAACGAGAAGGAGCAGGCCCTCGTCCAGCACTACGGAAGCGATGTCCTCGACGCCTCGCTGCTGCTGGTTCCGCGCGCCGGGTTCCTGGCTCCCAGGACGGTGAGCTGGCTGTCGACCCTGGACGCGATGGAGCGCAGGCTCGTGTCGGACAGCCTCGTCCACCGCTACGACCCCGCGGCCTCCCCGGACGGTCTGCGGGGCTCCGAAGGCACGTTCAGTCTCTGCACCTTCCTCTATGTGGACGCTCTCGCCCGCGCCGGGCGGATTCGTCCGGCGCGCTACGCCTTCGAGAAGATGCAGACCTATGCAAACCACGTCGGCCTGTTCGCCGAGGAGATCGGCCCCAGTGGGGAGCAACTGGGCAACTTCCCGCAGGCTTTCACGCATCTGTCGCTGATCATGGCCGCCACCACGCTGGACGACGCCCTCGACCAGCAGCGCGACTGGGGGTGAGGAGCGAGCGGTTCAGCCGCCGGTGGCGAAGCCCGGGAAGAGGGTCATGCCGCCGTCCACGTAGAGAGTGGTGCCCACCACGTAGTCCATGAGGTCCGAGGCGAGCCCGACGACCGCGTGGGCGATGTCCTCCGGATCACCGACGCGCCCGTACGGAATCAGCCCCAGCAGATCCTTCTCGGCGTCGGGAGTGTCCCAGGCGGCGCGGTTGATGGGCGTCCTGATGGCTCCCGGAGCAACGGCGTTGACCCTGATCCTGCGGGGTGCGAGCTCCTGGGCGAGCGTCTCCATCATCATCCGCACGCCACCTTTGGAGGCCGCGTAGTTGACGTGCCCGGCCCACGGGATGAGCTGGTGCACCGAGCTCATGCAGATGATCTTCCCGGCTGCTCGCGACACCTCGGGGACGACCCCCCTTCTCAGGAACTCCTTCGTCGCCTCCCGAGCGCACAGGAACTGGCCGGTGAGGTTGACGTCCAGCACCTTCTGCCACTGGGCCGTCGTCATCTCGGTGAACGAAGCGTCGCGCTGCAGCCCGGCGTTGGCCACCAGGATGTCGATGGTCCCGAGCTCCCGAACCATCCGTTCGACCATCGCGACGACCTGGTCCTCCTCGGACACATCGGCCTCGTACGCCATCGCGCGCACTCCGAACGCGGAGATCTCCTCGACCACCCGCTCGGCCTCCTCGCGCCCGGCGACGTAGTTGACGACCACGTCGGCTCCGGCGCGTCCCAGGCCGATGGCCGTCGCCTTGCCGATGCCCGAGTTGGCGCCGGTGACGAGTGCCTTCTGGCCTTTCAGCAGATGCGCGGGGATGACACCCCGAGGGGCTCCCTGGGACACGCTCACGCCGGTTCTCCTCCTCGACAGGTCCGGTCAGAGCTCGTCAGAGCTGGTCAGAGCTGAACGGGCAGGTGGCGCGGACCGCGGAGCATGGCGCTCTGCCGGTAGGGGGGCGGGTCCTCGAGCAGGCGCGCCGTGCCCAGGTGGGGGATGAGCGCGCCGAGCGCCGCCTGGGCCTCCAGACGGGCCAGGGGGCCGCCGAAGCACAGGTGAATGCCACCGCCGAAGCCGAGGTGCTCGACGTCCGGGCGTGCGGGGTCGAACCGGTCGGGGTCGGGAAACCGTTTGGGGTCGCGGTTGCCCGAGGCCAGCGCGAGGACGACGGACGTGCCCTTGGGGAGCACGGTGCCCGCCATGTCGATGTCGTCGCGGGGGATGCGCTCGCGCATGTGGACCGGAGGTTCGTAACGCAGTAGTTCCTCCACCGCTCGCGGCAGCAGGCCGGGGTCGCCGCGCAGGCGGTCCAGATGCTCGGTGTGGCGCAGAAGGGTGAGCACACCGTTGGTGATCAGGTTGACCGTGGTCTCGTGTCCCGCGATGAGGAGCAGCACCGCCGTCTCCGCGAGTTCCTCCTGGGTGAGCCGCAGGGCCGGATCCGGCTCGTTGGCGAAGGCGGAGAGCATGTCGTCACCCGGGTGGCCACGGCGCTGCTCGGCGAGGTTCACCAGGTACCCGCCCATCTCGAGCCGCGCCTGCTCGCCCGCCTTGTCCGCCTCGGTGGTGTCCTCCCCGGGCCTGACGTCGGCGGCTGTGACCAGAGCGTCGGACCAGGCCCGGAACAGCGGCTCGTCCTCGCGCGGCACGCCCAGCAGGTGGCAGATCACCGCGACGGGCAGTGGGTAGGCGAAATCGTCGACGATGTCGATCTGCCGGCCGGCCTCCAAGGGCTCCGTCAGTTCCTTGGTGATCCGATCGATCTCACCGCGCATGCCGTCGACCCGGTCCGGGCTGTGCGGCGGTCCGAACGGCCGCATGGCCAGGGTGCGGAGCCTGTGGTGCTCCGGGTCGTCGAGCCGCAGGAAGGGCGGCTTGTGTGTCGCCTCGCCACGGAGGCGGGGATCGACACTCATCCGCGGGTCGTGGAGCAGAGCGGCGATCTCGTGGTAGGTGCCGACCAGGTAGCTGCCGTCCGCCTGCCGCACCGCGGGTCCGGACTCGCGGAGTTCCGCGTACAGCGGATAGGGGTCGGGGCGGCTGGCGTAGTCGGTGATCCGTGCCAGCAAGGTCTCGGAGTCCATGATGGCTCCTCGTCGTTGGACGGGACGTGCGTCAGCCCGTGGCTACACCACGGTCAGCCGGCGGTCGGGAAGGTAGCCGGTGAGCGCCACGGTGGGGCCGTGGGAGAGCCCCTTCGGGTCCGGCACGTCGGACGGAATCGGGACGTCGGCCGCGATCGCACGGTCCTGCGCACCGGGCGGGGGCGGGAAGGGAGCAGCCGTCTCGATCAGGTGCCGGTAGTAGTCGAGCGACTTGGCCATGTCGACGGTGACCGCGGCGGTGACCCGGCCCTGGTAGCCGTAGACCATCGCCAGACGACGCGCCTCCAGGGAGCCCTGGGCGATGACCACGTGGTCGGAGTAGGTCGGTACGCCCACCGACTTGATGTTGAGCCCGAACTGGGTCGACCAGAACGTCGGGACGGCCAGGTGCGGGCGCCGCAGAGGCCCGGGACTGACCATGTTGTGGGCCGCCACCCCGGCCTGCTCGACCGCGTTTCCCCAGTGCTCCAGGGAGAGCAGCTGGTAGCCGAACAGGGGGTGCGGGAAGCGGGAGACGTCGCCGGCCACGAAGATGTCGTCGGTGACGATTCCGTACATGTTGAAGGCGCGGCATCCGGCGTCGCAGGCGATCCCGCGCGGGCCCGCCGCCAGCCCGGACTCCGCCAGCCACTCGATGTTGCGGATTGCCCCCAGCGCGACGACGCACACGTCCGCGTCGACACGCGTGCCGTCGGACAGGTCCGCACCGGTGAAGCTGCCGTTTCCGCGCAGGGCGGTGACCGTCACTCCGGTGCGCAGGTCCACGCCGTGGTTGCGGTGCATGACGGCCGCGAGTTTCGACAGCGTGCCGCCGAGGGCGCCCACCAGCGGCGCGGGGCCGCGTTCCGCGACCGTCACCTCGATGCCCCGCTCCCGGCAGGCCGAGGCGATCTCCGAGCCGGTGAAGCCGGCGCCGATCACCAGCACCCGCTCCGGCCCGGCGGCCAGCCGCTCGGCCAGTCCCGCGGCGTCCTCACGCGTGCGCAGGGTGAACACCCCGTCCAGGGCGCCCTCGGCCGGATTGGGCCAGGGCCGCGCCCGGGTCCCGGTGGCGATCAGCAGCCGGTCGTACGGCAACGACTCCCCGTCGGCCAGCAGTACCCGCTTCTCCAGAGGGTCCAGGCCGGTGGCGGCCACTCCCAGCCGCCACTCGGCGTCCGGGTTCCGGCGCATCGGCAGCTCGGTGGTGTCCGCCGTCGCCTGGCCGAGCAGTACCTGCTTCGACAGTGGTGGCCGGTCGTAGGGTGGATGGGGCTCGTCCCCGACCACGGTGAGTGAGCCGGTGAAGCCCTCCTCGCGCAGCGTCTCCGCGGCCCTCAGCCCGGCCAGCGAAGCACCGACGACGACGATGCGGCCGTCCCGGAGATCACCGGCGGCCATCAGGGCTCACCTCCTCGCCCACGAGGATGGCCTGGACCGGACAGGCCGCCGCGGCCTGGCGCACGCGATCGGCCTGGTCGTCGGGGATGGCCGTGGTGTACAGCAGTCCTTCCTCGCCGTGCAGCTCGAACATCCTGGGTGCGAGGAAGACGCACTGTGCGTAGCCCTGACAGCGCGTGAGGTCCACAACGGTTCGCATCCCCACCACTCCCTCTGTCGCGGCACCCCCTCCCATACAGCATGGGCCGGGCACCGCGGCCCCGCACGGTGACCGCTCGCGCGGTGGCGGGATCGAGGTCCGCATCGAGACACTGGTCGCCGGGATCGACGGCCGGCGGGAGGCGCCGTACTAGGTGGCGGAGCCCCGGCGCTCGGAGCCCCGGCCGCCGGTGCCGGACGAGCCGCGCGTGTTCCCGCCGGCTGCCGGGCGGCGGCCGGAACCGCGGGCCGGCGTACCGGAGGCGGAACCCGAGCCTGAGCCGGCCGCGGTCCGGCGGTCGGAACCGCGGCCGCCGGTGGCGGAGGAACCGCGGCCGCCCGTACCGGCGGCGCCGCCCTTGGCCGCGCCCGCTCCCGCCCGGCGGCCGGCGCCACCGCGCCCGCCCGACCCCGACGCGGAGCCACCACCGGCCGCACCGGCCGAGGCACGGCCGCCCGCACCGCCGGCACCGCCCGCACCGCCCCGGCCCGACCCGCTCCCGCCGCCGTTGCGGCGTCGGCGGCTGGGCCGTCTGCCGGGTTCCGTGGCGGTCTTGCGGTCGGCGCCGGACGCCGGTGTCGTGGGCTGGGGGATCTCGATGGTGACGGCCACGCCGGACGGCTCGCGGGCGCCCGTGAGGGTGGCCAGCTCCGCGTCGCTCGACCTGAGGCTCGCCGTCCGGGGGCGGATGCCCGCGTCCGACATGAGCCGGGTGACATCCCGCTTCTGGTCGGGCAGGACCAGCGTGACCACGCTGCCGGAACCGCCGGCGCGAGCCGTGCGGCCGCCCCGGTGGAGGTAGTCCTTGTGGTCGGTCGGGGGATCGACGTTCACCACGAGGTCGAGGTCGTCGACGTGTATGCCCCGGGCCGCGACGTTCGTCGCCACCAACGCGGTGACCTGGCCGTTCTTGAACTGCTCCAGGGTGCGGTTGCGCTGCGGCTGGGAGCGTCCGCCGTGCAGTGCCGCCGCGCGGACACCGACGGCGAGGAGACGCTTGGCCAGCCGGTCGGCGGACCTCTTGGTGTCGAGGAAGAGGATGACCCGGCCGTCACGGGCCGCGATGCGCGTGGTGACCGCCTTCTTGTCGGTCTCGTCCTGGACGTGGAGCACGTGGTGCTCCATGGTCGTCACCGCGCCCGCGGACGGGTCCACGGAGTGCACCACCGGGTCGGTCAGGAACCGCTGCACCAGGCGGTCGATGTTGCGGTCCAGGGTGGCCGAGAAGAGCATGCGCTGCCCGTCGGGCCGTACCTGCTGGATCAGCTTGGTGATCTGCGGCAGGAAGCCCATGTCGGTCATCTGGTCGGCCTCGTCCAGCACGGTGATGCGTACGCCGTCGAGTACGCAGTCCCCGCGCTCCACGAGGTCGTTGAGCCGGCCGGGGGTCGCCACGAGCACCTCCGCGCCGCGCCGCAGCGCACCGGCCTGCTTCGTGATGGACAGCCCGCCGACCACGGTGGCGAGCCGGACGTCGACCGCCGCCGCGTAGGGGGTCAGCGCGTCCGTGACCTGCTGGGCGAGTTCACGGGTGGGCACCAGCACGAGCGCGAGGGGCGCCTTGGGCTCCGCGCGCAGTCCGGCCGTACGCCCGAGGAGCGCCAGCCCGAACGCGAGCGTCTTGCCGGATCCGGTACGCCCACGCCCCAGCAGGTCACGTCCCGCGAGGGAGTTGGGGAGCGTGGCGGCCTGGATGGGGAAGGGCGCGGTCACGCCCTGCGCGGTGAGGGTCTTCAGCAGCTCCTCGGGCATGTCCAGAGCGGCGAAGTCCTCGACGGCGGGAAGAGCGGGTGTCGTACTCTCCGGCAGCCGGAACTCCCTCGGCGCGGACGGCGACGAGGGCGACGACGGACGGGACGAGGCGCGCCGGTTGTTCGGCTTCTGGGGTCTGCGGGACATGCGGTGGAGTCTGCCTTCCTCGAAACAGCACAAACCGGGGTCCGCACCATGTCGGTGCCGACCCCGGTGAGCAGATACGCGCCCGGCGATCAGGCGGGGACGATGTTCTCCGCCTGCGGGCCCTTCTGGCCCTGCGTGACGTCGAACGAGACCCGCTGACCCTCCTGGAGCTCACGGAAGCCCTGGGTCGCGATGTTCGAGTAGTGGGCGAAGACGTCGGGGCCGCCGCCGTCCTGCTGGATGAAGCCGAAACCCTTTTCGGCGTTGAACCACTTCACGGTTCCCTGTGCCATGACTTTCTCCTTCTGTAGGCAGAGGCCCCATCCGGAGATGCCGGTAAAACAAATAATGCGCCTGTGAGAGAGAAACATTCCCGTCAGGCGCACATAGGTTCATGGGTACCACAACTGCAACACCAAAAAGGTAGCACAGTCCGGCGGCCCCCGTCCGGAGCAGCGGGGCACGACCGAAGGTGACGATGGCGTTGCGGCCGGACACGGCCGGTGACCGAACGGGTTTCCCTCCGGCAGCGGCCCTACGTACTGTAGGGGGTCGGCTCGCCATTCAACCATCGACGGGGGACCCATGCAGGAAGCACGCGCTACGGGACGGCCCGGTGCTTCGCCCGGGGAGAACGCGCAGGGCGGGCTCGGGCCGACCGTCGTCCTGCTCGTCGTCAGTCTCACCGCCGCCGCCGTCGGGGTCTACCTGCTGTGCGGCTTCGGGCTGCACAGCCTCAACCCGCGGCCGCGGCTGTTCCGGGCCGGTTTCGCCACGGCCGGGGTGATCGTCGCCACGGTGGCGGCCGGTGCGGCGGTGGGCAACCTGGCCTGGTCGCTGACGGCGTCCCGCAGACGCGCGGCCGCGGGCGGCGGACCGCGCCGCGCTCCCGCCGAGGGCCGGCGCACACGGGCCTCGCTCCCCACCGACTAGGGTCTCGCGTCTTCGTTCCCTTTCCTTACCTTTTCCGTACGCACAACGGACAAGAAGCCGACCCGGCCCCGTTACCCTACAGACCGTAGGGTCGACGCCATCGCCTGGACGTACGGCCGCTCGTCCGTCCGGCTGTCCCCCACGGGTCTTCTGGCCCCCGCCGGTTCCGTACCCGCCGGTTTGCCCGGCCCGCTCCGAGGTGACGTGTCACCCATGCCCGCACAGCAACCGCAGCCTCCCGTCGTTCCCACCCAGCGTGCCGCCGACGCCTCCGCACGTTCCTCGCCGGGCCTGCGGCCACGGGCGCGGGCCGCCGCCGCCACCGTCTGGTACCTGCGGCTGCTCGCGGTGCTCAACATCGTCGCGGTGCTCTCGCTGCCGTTCCGCGAGGAGGTCCACGAGCACAACGGCGGTGAGTTCTTCACCCCGTACCTGGCCACCGCCGGCCTGGTCTCCGCGGCCC
The DNA here is from genome assembly GCF_044743035.1 of Streptomyces sp. NPDC087787. Classification (NCBI taxonomy): domain Bacteria; kingdom Bacillati; phylum Actinomycetota; class Actinomycetes; order Kitasatosporales; family Streptomycetaceae; genus Streptomyces; species Streptomyces sp. NPDC087787. The sequence goes on along the minus strand of NZ_JBIUVQ010000015.1, from coordinate 39,759 downwards.
TCGCGCTGTTCCTCGCCGTGGTGATGCGGCGCCGCAAACGGGCCGCCTGGGCGTTCAACCTGATTCTCGCCGGGCCCCTGTTCGCCCTCTACGTCCTCGCGCTGACCCAGGACCGGTTCAACGACCACGTCTTCAACTGGGTCTCCGCGGCGCTCACCGGCCTCTTCGTGACCGCGCTGCTGATCGGCCGGCGCGAGTTCCACGCCGTCGGCGACCGCTCCAACCCGAGACTCGCCCTCGCCGTCGGCGCCTGCGGCCTCCTCGTCAGCGCGGGCCTCGGCACCTTGCTGGTGGACGTCACCAACAAGGCACACGGCGGCGCGTCCCTGGCCCAGCGGATCGTCTACGTCCTGCTGCGCGGCGTCAGCGTCGGCCCGCTCGCCGAGCGCGTCCCGGCCGTGCACGTGCCCCACTGGGTCGACATCACCCTCAACGTCTCGATGGCGGCGACCTTCCTGCTCGTCCTGTACGCCTGCTTCCGCTCCCCGCGCGGCCGTGCCCTGCTCGGCGAGGAGGACGAGAAGCGGCTGCGCGAACTGCTCGACAGGCACGGCGAACGGGACTCCCTCGGCTACTTCGCGCTCCGCCGCGACAAGGCCGCGATCTTCTCCCCCACCGGCAAGGCCGCCGTCGCCTACCGCGTCGTCGGCGGGGTCAGCCTGGCCTCCGGCGATCCCATCGGCGACCCGGAGGCATGGCCCGGCGCCATCGACGCCTGGCTGGCCGAGGCCCGCCGGCACGCCTGGACGCCCGCCGTGATGGGCGCGAGCGAGGAGGCCGGCACGATCTACGCCCGGCACGGCCTGGACGCCCTCGAACTCGGCGACGAGGCCGTCGTCGACGTCGCCGACTTCAGCCTGGAGGGCCGCGCCATGCGCGTCGTGCGGCAGGCCCACAACCGGGTCCGCCGGGCCGGCTACACCGTGTGCGTCCGCCGGCACGAGGACATCCCCGACGAGGAGATGGCCCTGCTCGTCGAGCGCGCCGACCGCTGGCGCGACGGCGCCACCGAGCGCGGCTTCTCCATGGCGCTCGGACGGCTGGGCGATCCGGCCGACGGCCGCTGCGTGATGCTGGAGTGCCGGGACGCCGACGGGGTGCCGCGGGCGCTGCTGAGCTTCGTCCCGTGGGGCGAGCACGGGCTTTCGCTGGACCTGATGCGACGCGACCGCGACGGCGAGAACGGCCTGATGGAGTTCATGGTGGTCGAACTGCTGCTGCGCGCCGGGGAGTTCGGGGTGCGGCGGGTGTCGCTGAATTTCGCCATGTTCCGCTCGGTCTTCGAACGCGGGGCGCGGCTGGGTGCCGGGCCGGTGCTGCGGCTGTGGCGCTCGGTGCTCACCTTCTTCTCCCGCTGGTGGCAGATCGAGTCGCTGTACCGCGCCAACGCCAAGTACCGGCCGGTCTGGGAGCCCCGCTTCCTGCTGTTCGCCAAGAGCAGCGACATCCCGCGCATCGGCCTCGCCAGCGCCCGCGCCGAGGGCTTCCTCACCCCGCCCGCCCTGCCGTCCCTCACCCGCCGCGGGGAGTCCCGGCCCACCGGGGAGTACGCCGGCACGCCTTCCTAGCAGACACGCCTTCCCGGCCGACACGACTTCCCGGGCGGCGCGCCTTCCGGAGGTCGGATCCCGTCGGCTGTCCCCGTCCTCCGCGGGTGTCCCGTCTCAGGCCCCGCGGCCCCCGTCCCGGCCCGGGCCATGGGACCCGGTCGCCGTGCCGCCCCTGTCCTGGTGGCCCCGTTCCGCTCCCGCCGTGAACCCGATCACCGATCCGCCGCCCTCACGGCGGAAGGCGAACGGCGCGCCGCCGTGGGCCAGAGCCACCTCGCGGACGATGGACAGACCGAGGCCGGAGCCGGGCAGGGAACGGGCGTCGGCGGCGCGGTAGAAACGGTCGAAGACACGTATCAGATCGCCCGCGGCGATACCGGGCCCGCGGTCGAGGACCTCGACGCGGACCAGGCCCAGGGGGGTCCCCCCTGCTCGAGCGAAGCCGAGAGCTTGGGGGAGGGCGGGCCCGGCGACGACGATCTCGATGGGCGCCTTGCCCTCGCTGTCGAACTTGGTGGCGTTCTCCACGAGGTTGGAGATGGCCCGCTGGAGCATGCCCGGCCGGCCCTGGATCGTGGTGTCGCCGCTGGAGCGGACCACGATGTCGCGTCCGCTGCGCCGACGCGCCAGTCCCGCGACGTCCCAGGCGATGTCGGCGACGTCGACCCGCTGCACGGGCTCGGTGTCGGACTGACCGGCCGCGAGATCGACCAGTTCGTTGACCAGGTCGGTCAGCTCGCGGGCCTCCTGGCTCAGGTCGGCGACCAGTTCCTCGCGGGTGGCGGGTGGCAGTTCGTCGATGCGGCGCAGCAGGGAGATGTTCGTGCGCAGGGAGGTCAGCGGGGTCCGCAGCTCGTGGCCCGCGTCCTGGACCAGACGGCGCTGGTCCTCCTCGGACTGGGCGAGCCGGCCCAGCATGCGGTCGAAGGAGCGGCCGAGGCGGCCCACCTCGTCGTAGCCGGTGACGGGCACCTCGACGCCGAGCCGCCGGGTGCGGGCGACGCCCTCGGCGGCGGAGGTGAGGATCACCAGCCGGCGTGTGATGCGGCGGGCCAGCCACCAGCCGCACAGACCGGCCGCGACCACCACGGCGACCATCAGGATCAGCGTGCGCTGCTGGAGCGCGCGCAGCAGGTCCTCGGTGTCGCTGAACTCCTGGGCGACCTGCACGGCGCCGTGTCCGCTGCCGAGGGCGACCGTCGCGACCCGGTACACCTCGCCCCCGACGTGCACGTCCTTGTACTCGACGGCCTTGCCGGCCTTCGCGGCGGCGGCGACGGACTTGTCCCCGGCGGTCACGGGCAGCGGCGGAGTGCCGTGGTCGACGATCTCGCCGTGGGCGCCGAGCACCTGCACGTTGGTGCGGTGGGGCCGTACCAGCTCGTGCCCGGGACGGGATGAGGTGAAGTCCGCGGGCATCAGCTGGTAGCGCCGCACCTCGTCCCGTACGTCCTGCACGACCTGCGTGAACACCGACTGCTGGTCCACCCGCACCAGCCGGGCGGCGGAGTTGTACGACAGGATGCCGACGAGGACGGTGACAGCCGCGGTCACCACGGCGAACGACACCGCGAACGTGGTCCGCAGCGACGACAGCCGGGGCCGCGGTCTGTCCAGCAGCCGCGCGAGGCGGCCCACTCAGTCCTCCCGGAGCACGTAGCCCACGCCTCGGACGGTGTGGATGAGCTGCGGCGCGTTCGGCTCGTCGAGCTTGCGGCGCAGGTAGCCGACGTAGACGGCGAGGTTCTTGGAGCCGGGGCCGAAGTCGTAGCCCCAGATGCGGTCGTAGATGGTGGAGTGGTCCAGCACGATCCCGGCGTTGCGGACGAGCAGTTCGAGGAGCTCGAACTCGGTGCGGGTCAGCTCCAGCTCGCGCGTGCCCCGCCACACCCGGCGGGCCTGGAGGTCCATGCGGATCCCGGCCGCCTCGATCTGCCGCTCGGGCACCTGCGGCTCCTTCGCCGGTACGTCCCCCGCGCCACCCGCGCCCACAGCGACCGGGCTGGTGCGGCGCAGCAGGGCGCGCAGCCGGGCGAAGACCTCCTCGACGTCGAACGGCTTGACGACGTAGTCGTCGGCGCCGGCGTCCAGGCCGGCGATCCGGTCGGCGGTCTCCACCAGGGCGGTGAGCATGAGGATCGGGGTGCGGTCGCCCTCGGCGCGCAGCACCCGGCAGACCTGGAGTCCGTCGATGCCCGGCATCATCACGTCGAGGAGGAGGACGTCCGGCGGGCTCTTGTGGGCGTGGGCGAGTGCCTCGACGCCGTCGGCGACCGCCGTCACGTCGTAGCCCTCCAGCGTCAGGGCACGCTCCAGGGCGTGACGGATGGCACGGTCGTCTTCGGCGAGGAGAACAGTCTGAGGCACCCGTCCAGTCTGCCAAGGCCGCGGGCCCGCGATCGAGACGAATGGGCCTACGATCACCCTTTTTACCCGCCTCTCACCGACTCGGAGGCAACGCGACGGGCCGCCTACCGTCCTCTCACCCGTCGTCCCCGTCGCCGGCGGGCCCGTCCGGCCGCGGCCCTCGCGAGCACCGGATACGTGTCACCTCCGCAGTGCGGCCAGCTGCTCCTCGAACGGCACGACCGTGAAACCGCCGGCCTGCGCGGGCGCGGCCTGCGGGGGCGCGGCCTGCTCCGGCACGGCGATCTGCTCCGGCCGCCGTACCGCCGACAGCCCCGTCATCAGCGCCGCCAGCTCCTTCGCCGCCCGCCCGATCCGCTCGGGCAGGCCCTCGGCGCCCCAGTCCTCCGAGGCGGCGTAGACGCCGGTGGGGACGACGACGGCCTTCAGGTACGCGAAGAGCGGGCGCAGCGCGTGGTCGAGGACCAGGGAGTGCCGGGCGGTGCCGCCGGTCGCGGCGATCAGCACCGGCTTGCCGGCCGGCGCGTTCGCGTCCCGTACCCCGAGCACGTCGAAGAAGGACTTGAACAGTCCGCTGTAGGAGGCGGAGAAGACCGGCGTGACGACGATCAGTCCGTCCGCCTCGGCGACAGCGTCCAGCGCGTCCGCCAGGGCCGGGCCGGGGAAGCCGCCCGTGAAGTTGTGCGCGATCTCCACGGCCAGGTCCCGCAGTTCGATCACGCGCGTGTCCACCGCGGCGTGCTCGGCGGTCGCGGCCGCCAACCGGTCGGCCAGCAGCCGCGTGGAGGACGGGACGCTCAGTCCCGCCGAGACGACGACGAGCTTCATGCGGTGCCCGTTCACGCGGTGGTCACCTCTTCCTCGTTCCCGGAGCGGTGGGCGGCCGAAAGGGAGCCGTGGTTCGGCGCGTCCGGCACGTCCGCCGGGCGGCCCTTGGCGAACTCCTCGCGCAGCACCGGCACGACCTCCTCGCCGAGCATGTCGATCTGCTCCAGCACGGTCTTCAGGGGCAGGCCCGCGTGGTCCATCAGGAACAGCTGGCGCTGGTAGTCGCCGGCGTACTCGCGGAAGGACAGCGTCTTCTCGATGACCTGCTGCGGGGAGCCGACGGTCAGCGGGGTCTGGGCGGTGAAGTCCTCCAGGGAGGGCCCGTGGCCGTAGACCGGCGCGTTGTCGAAGTAGGGGCGGAACTCGCGCACCGCGTCCTGGGAGTTCCTCCGCATGAACACCTGACCGCCGAGCCCGACGATCGCCTGCTCGGGCGTGCCGTGCCCGTAGTGGGCGTACCGGGACCGGTACAGCTCGACCATCCGCTTGGTGTGGTCGGCCGGCCAGAAGATGTTGTTGTGGAAGAAGCCGTCGCCGTAGTACGCGGCCTGCTCCGCGATCTCCGGGGAGCGGATGGAGCCGTGCCAGACGAAGGGCGGTACGCCGTCCAGCGGGCGGGGCGTGGAGGTGAAGCCCTGCAGCGGCGTGCGGAACTTTCCTTCCCAGTCGACGACGTCCTCGCGCCACAGGCGGTGCAGCAGGGCGTAGTTCTCGATGGCGAGGTTGATGCCCTGGCGGATGTCCTGTCCGAACCAGGGGTAGACCGGTCCGGTGTTGCCGCGGCCCATCATCAGGTCCACCCGGCCGTCGGCCAGGTGCTGGAGCATCGCGAAGTCCTCGGCGATCTTCACCGGGTCGTTGGTGGTGATCAGGGTGGTGGAGGTGGACAGGATCAGCCGCTCCGTCCGCGCGGCTATGTAGCCGAGCATGGTGGTCGGGGACGACGGCACGAACGGCGGGTTGTGGTGCTCACCGGTCGCGAAGACGTCCAGGCCGGCCTCCTCGGCCTTCAGAGCGATGGCGACCATGGCCTTGATCCGCTCGCGCTCGGTCGGCGTACGCCCCGTGGTGGGGTCCGGCGTGACGTCACCGACGCTGAAGATCCCGAACTGCATGGCCACTCACCCTCCAATTTGTTGACGCTTCAACTATACCCGCCCAACGGTCCCCGCCGCGGAAGTATTCCGCCGGCCCGGCCCCCTCCGCACGGAGCGGGTGGAGGGGGCCGTGCGAGGCTGCCCCCATGCTGATCCTTCGCTCCGCCGCCCTCTTCGTCGTCGCCGCGCTGTTCGAGATCGGCGGCGCCTGGCTGGTCTGGCAGGGCGTGCGCGAGCACCGCGGCTGGATGTGGGCCGCGGGCGGCGTCCTCGCGCTGGGCGCGTACGGCTTCGTCGCCACCTTCCAGCCCGACGCCCACTTCGGCCGCGTCCTCGCCGCCTACGGCGGGATCTTCGTCGCCGGCTCGATCCTGTGGGGGATGGCCGCCGACGGCTACCGGCCCGACCGCTGGGACGTGACCGGCGTGCTGATCTGCCTGGCGGGCATGGCCGTGATCATGTGGGCGCCACGGAACGGCGGCTGACGTTCACCTAGGCTGGGGGCGAACGCGAACGCATCACATCTGCGCCCCGAGGAGCAGTCATGGCCACCGCCGCCCCGTCCGCCGCCTCCCGCATCGCCGTCGTGACCGGTGCGAGCAGCGGCATCGGCGCCGCCACGGCCCGGCAGCTCGCGGCCGCCGGGTACCGGGTCGTCCTGACCGCCCGCCGCAAGGACCGTATCGAGGCACTGGCCGAGGAGATCAACGCGGCGGGCCACTCCGCCACCGCCTACCAGCTCGACGTCACCGACCGCGCGGCGGTGGACGAGTTCGCCACGGCCTTCAGGGCCGTCGGCGTCCTGGTCAACAACGCGGGCGGGGCACTGGGCGCCGACCCCGTCGCCACCGGCGACCCGGCCGACTGGCGCACGATGTACGAGACGAACGTCCTCGGCACCCTCAACCTCACCCAGGCCCTGCTGCCCAAGCTGGAGGCCAGTGGCGACGGCACGGTGGTCGTGGTCTCCTCCACCGCGGGCCACGGCACCTATGAAGGCGGCGGTGGCTACGTCGCCGCCAAGCACGGCGCCCATGTGCTCGCCGAGACCCTCCGCCTGGAGATCGTCGGCAGGCCGGTCCGGGTCATCGAGGTCGCCCCCGGCATGGTCAGGACGGAGGAGTTCGCCCTCACCCGCTTCGGCGGCGACCGGGAGAAGGCCGACAAGGTCTACGCCGGTGTGGCCGACCCCCTGACGGCCGACGACGTGGCCGACACCATCACCTGGGCGGTCACCCGCCCCAGCCACGTCAACATCGACCTCCTGGTCGTCCGCCCCCGCGCCCAGGCGTCGAACACCAAGGTCCACCGGGAGCACCTGTGACCGACGACGGCGACCAGGACCCGGAGCGCGCCCGCCTCGCCCTGGAGAAGAAGCGCGAACGCTACGTCTGGTACTACCTCGGCTACTTCCTCTTCGGCATCCACGTGGTCGCCTTCGTCATGATCTACGCGGTCCGGCACGCGAAGTAGCCGTACGGCCGCGCCTCAGCCCTTCACGCAGACGACCTGCTTCAGCTTCGCGACGACCTCCACGAGGTCCCTCTGCTGATCCATGACCTGCTCGATCGGCTTGTAGGCGCCAGGGATCTCATCCACGACGCCGGAATCCTTGCGGCACTCCACTCCCTGCGTCTGCTCCTCCAGGTCCCTCGTGGAGAAGCGGCGCTTGGCGGCGTTGCGGCTCATGCGCCGGCCGGCGCCGTGCGAAGCGGAGTTGAACGCCTTCTCGTTACCGAGCCCTTTCACGATGTACGTGGCCGTACCCATCGAGCCCGGGATGATGCCGAGATCGCCGGCACCCGCCCTGATCGCGCCCTTGCGGGTGACCAGGAGGTCCATCCCCTCGTAGCGCTCCTCGGCCACGTAGTTGTGGTGACAGCTGACCTCCATCTCGAAGGTCGGCTTCGCCTTCTTGAACTCCTTGCGGATCACGTCCTTGAGGAGGGCCATCATGATCGAGCGGTTGTATTTCGCGTACTCCTGCGCCCAGTAGAGGTCGTGCCGGTACGCGGCCATCTGCGGGGTGTCCGAGACGAAGACGGCGAGGTCACGGTCGACGAGACCCTGGTTGTGCGGGAGTTTCCGGGCGACACCGATGTGGTGTTCGGCGAGTTCCTTGCCGATGTTGCGCGAACCGGAGTGCAGGGTCAGCCAGACCGCGTTCTCCGAGTCGACCGACACCTCCAGATGGTGGTTGCCGCTGCCCAGCGTGCCCATCTGCCTCAGAGCACGCTCCTCGCGGAAGCGCACCGCCTCCGCCACCCCGTCGAACCGCCCCCAGAACCCGTCCCAGCCCGCGGTCGGCAGGCCGTGGAAGCGGCCCGGGTCGACGGGGTCGTCGTGCATGCCGCGGCCCACCGGGATCGCCTGCTCGATCTTCGAGCGGAGGCGGGAGAGGTCGCCGGGGAGGTCGTTCGCCGTCAGTGACGTCTTCACCGCCGACATTCCGCAGCCGATGTCCACGCCCACCGCCGCCGGGCAGACCGCGCCCCGCATCGCGATGACCGAGCCGACCGTCGCGCCCTTGCCGTAGTGCACGTCCGGCATGACGGCGAGGCCCTTGATCCAGGGAAGGGTCGCGACGTTCCGGAGCTGCTGCATCGCCACGTTCTCGACCGTCGCCGGATCGGTCCACATACGGATCGGGACCTTCGCGCCCGGCATCTCCACATACGACATATCGCCCTCATCCCCCGGAAAACAGCATGGAAGTACGGAAACGCAATACCGGCGCCAAGGTCTACGAAACAGGGCAACGGACCGGCGTCCACGGCAGTGCGTGCGATACACATTGTCTCCGGAGTGCGCCCCCGCCCGGCAAGCGAATAACCAGCGGGGCCGTCGAGAACGAGAGGAGCCTGACCGTGCTGCGGAAGGCGTACGTACCCGGCGCTGCCGCGCTCGCGGCGCTGCTGCTGGGCGGCTGCACCGGTGGTTCGTCGAGTGACGGCGGGGCGGACAACGCCAACCCCGGCGGCTCCGAGGCGACGACCGCGGCGGCCCAGCCCGGCCGGTACCGGACGCTTCCGGAGGCCTGCCGCGCGGTCGGCCACAACACCCTCGACTCGCTGCTGCCCGGCATCAAGCAGATCATGGACGTGGACCAGCGGGACAAGGCCTACGAGGGCCAGGCGACGCTCACGTACGACACCGACCGCAAGGTCGGATGCCGGTGGAAGGTGGACTCCTCGGACGCCACCGACCACCTCTACGTCGACTTCGAGCGCGTCGTCTCCTACGACAACACCGTCAGCGACGACGACCAGGCGCAGTCGGTGTTCGCCGCCAAGCGGGACGCCGCGCACCTTCCCGAGCCGACCGCCACCGAGAGCTCCGCCTCCACGACCGGGTCCCAGTCCGGCTCCGACGCCGGCTCCGGCAGCACCCCGTCGTCCTCCTCGCCGTCCCCGTCGTCCTCGGCGTCGTCGGCGTCCTCGGCGTCCTCGTCGTCGGCCCCCGATTCCCCCTCCTCCTCCACGTCCGCCTCAGGCGATGCCACCCCGCCCGATCTCCAGCCCCGGGTCCTGAGCGACCTCGGCGACGAGGCGTTCGTCGACGACGCGCTCGGCAACGCCGGTTCGACCGCCAGGCAGCGCACCGTGACTGTGGCGTTCCGCACGTCCAACGTGGTCGTGACCATCGTCTACGAGGAGCAGCCGGCGACCGCCGGAATCGTCCCGGACAGCAAGGAAATGCAGGACAACGCAAGGAAACTGGCGGCTCGGCTGGCCGATTCTCTGGGTGGTTGACGACTCTCGTGGGGCATGCGGTGCCGCCGCGCTCAGTGGGACAAGTGGGACCGTACGGCTGTCCTACCGCGTACGGTGGCCCCTCGGACCGATCCGACCGCAGGAACCACGAGCGTCATGAGCGAAGGAACCATGCAGCGAGCAGCCCAGCGAGAAGACCGAGCCCCGCGTACCCCGCGAGGAGGGCGTCCGCACCGTGCCCTTGTCTGCGCGATGGCAGTCCCCGTGATGCTGCTCGCCGCGGCCTGCTCCTCCTCGGACTCCGGTTCCGGTGGGGATGCCGGGAAGACCACGGCGGGCGACGTGAACGCCTCCGCGAGCGCGAGCGCCAGCCCGTCGCCGACGGTGCGGGCCGCGGCGTACGGGAAGCTGCCCCAGCCGTGCAAGGTGCTGTCGGACAAGACCCTCGGTGAACTGGTCCCGAAGGACGCGAAGGGCAAGGAGAGCGCGTCGAGCGACCTCTCCACCCGGGCCGGCTGCGCCTGGAACAGCCTGGACAACAACGGGGTGAAGGGCTCTCAGTTCCGCTGGCTGAACGTCTCGCTGCTGCGTTTCGAGTCCGACGTCACCCGCGGCTCGGGCGAGAAGCAGGCGCAGGAGTTCTATCAGCGGCAGGTGCGGGACACGCAGCACGCGGAGGGCGCGCGGAACGTCAAGTCGGAGCCGGCGGGCGGGACGGGCGACGAGGCCACGCTGGTGCGCTACGACCTGAAGAAGAAGGAAGGCGACTTCAAGCAGCAGACGGTCGTGGCGCGGGTGGAGAACGTGGTCGTCACCCTCGACTACAACGGCGCGGGTCTGGCCGGTGACAAGACCCCGGACGCCGACGGCCTGGCGAAGGCCGCGGCGAAGGCCGCCAAGGAGGCGGTGACCGCGGTGTCGGCGGCGAACGGCGCGTCCGGCGGCGCGGCACCGAGCACTTCGCCCTCCTCCTCTTCCCCGTCCTCCTCTTCCCCCTCGGAGTCCGACTCCCCCGCGAAGTCGGCCTCGCCGTCCAAGTCCGCGTCCAACGGCTGACCCACGGACGGCCCACGGACGGCCCACGGACGGCCCGTAGGGCAAGCAACCGGACCGGTACCCCATCCCTCGCACAGATGTGCCACCCTGTTGCGCGCAACAACACGCAAGGGGAGGGAGTTACGGGTGGCCACGCCACAGCTGACCCGGATGCACCGCGTTCTCATCGGCGTGGTCGTCGCCGGCGCCATGATCATCGCCGGTATCGGCTTCGCGGGTTCGTACGCGGCCGTCCGTGAACTCGCCATCAAGAAGGGCTTCGGGAACTTCAGCTATGTGTTCCCGATCGGCATCGACGCGGGCATCTGTGTGCTGCTCGCCCTGGATCTGCTGCTGACCTGGATCCGGATCCCCTTCCCGCTGCTGCGTCAGACCGCGTGGCTGCTGACGCTGGCCACGATCGCCTTCAACGGCGCCGCCGCCTGGCCGGACCCGCTAGGCGTGGGCATGCACGCGGTGATCCCGGTGCTGTTCGTGGTCGCCGTGGAGGCGGCCCGGCACGCGATCGGCCGGATCGCGGACATCACCGCGGACAAGCACATGGAGGGCGTGCGCCTCACCCGCTGGCTGCTCTCCCCCGTGCCCACCTTCCTGCTGTGGCGGCGCATGAAGCTGTGGGAGCTGCGCTCCTACGACGAGGTCATCAAGCTGGAGCAGGAACGCCTCGTCTACCAGGCCCGGTTGCGCTCCCGCTTCGGCCGCGCCTGGCGCCGCAAGGCCCCGGTGGAGTCCCTGATGCCGCTGCGCCTCGCCCGGTACGGCGTCCCGCTGTCGGCCACGGCCCCGGAGGGCCTGGCGGCGGCGGGCATAGAACTCCCGGTGCTCCTGCCGGCTCCCGCTCCCGCCCCTGCCCCCGCCCCGGCGGCGCCTCAGAGCGAGCAGCGCCCCGAGTTGGCCCCCGCTCCCCGCGCCGAACAGCCGGCACCCGCACCGGTGCCGGTGCCGGCACCCGATCCGGAGGCGAACCCCTGGCTGCACGCCAGGAACCCCCAGCAGATCGAGTACCAGGGCGACTACGACCCCACCTACGAGCCGCCCTTCGACCCTCATTACGCCGAGGAGCACTACGGGGCCTGGTACGAGCAGGAGCAGTACCAACAGGACCAGTTCCCCCAGGACCAGTTCCCCCAGGACCAGTTCCCCGAGGAGCGGCAGCCCTTCCCCGAGGAATCCCCGTCGGAGACAACCGGCAGCTTCCCCATCCCCTCGGGCCCGGGTCGCACCCGTGAGCTCGGAGAGGGCGGCGGCGCCCCGGAGCCGACCGAGGAGGACTTCTACCTGGTCTTCAAGAAGTCGATAGACGGCAGCTACCCCACCTCGGGCCAGCTGAAGGACGACGTGGAGGCGACGTACGGCGTCACACTCACGCAGCGCGACGCGGACCGCATGGTCAATCGCTTCACGAACCGCCACACGGCGGAACTGCAGGACGACCACATCGCCTGAACCGCGAACAGTGGAACACGAACGAGGGGCCCTCGCATGAGGGCCCCTCGTCGTGTCGTTCCGCGGCGCTCCGCTACTGCCCGAGCAGGGCCCGCACCCGCTCCTGCCCCACCGCGAGCAGCAGCGTGGGCAGGCGCGGACCGGTGTCGCGGCCGACGAGCAGGTGGTAGAGCAGCGCGAAGAAGGACCGCTGGGCGGTCTTGATCTCCGGCGGCAGCTCCTTGGGCGTGGCGTCGGCGGAGAAGCCGGCCTGGACCTTGGGCACGCCGTAGACGAGGTGGGTGAGCCCGTCGAGCGACCAGTGGTCCCCGAGTCCGTCGAGCAGCAGCCCGACGGACTGCCGGGAGGGCTCGTCGAGGGACTTCAGCAGGTCGGTGTCGGGCTCCTCGCGGACGATGGTGCGCTGGTCGGCGGGGACATGGGTGTTGATCCACGCCTCGGCCTTGTCGTACCGCGGGCGGGCCTCGTCCAGCGAGCCCAGCGGGTTGGCCGGGTCGAGTTCGGACAGGATGCGCAGCGCCTGGTCCTGGTGGCCGGCGGTGATGTCGGCGACGGACGCGAGCGTGCGGTACGGCAGCGGGCGCGGCGTCCTCGGCAGCTGCGCGGCGGCGGTGCCCACGGCCCGCGTGTACGCGGCGACGTCACCGGGCAGGGCGGAGCTGTCGGCAACCTTGGCGGCGAGTTTGTCCCACTCGTCGTACAGGCGCTGGATCTCCTGGTCGAACGCGATCTTGAATGACTGGTTCGGCCTGCGCCGGGCGTACAGCCACCGCAGGAGCTGCGGCTCCATGATCTGCAGCGCGTCGGCCGGGGTGGGCACGCCGCCGCGCGAGGACGACATCTTGGCCATGCCGGAGATGCCCACGAAGGCGTACATCGGGCCGATCGGCTGCTTGCCGCCGAAGATCCCGACGATCTGCCCGCCGACCTGGAACGAGGACCCGGGCGAGGAGTGGTCGACACCGCTCGGCTCGAAGATCACGCCCTCGTACGCCCACCGCATCGGCCAGTCGACCTTCCAGACCAGCTTGCCGCGGTTGAACTCGCTGAGCCGGACCGTCTCCGAGAATCCGCACGCGGTGCAGGCGTAGGTCAGCTCGGTGGAGTCGTCGTCGTAGGCGGTGACGGTGGTGAGGTCCTTCTCGCAGTTGCCGCAGTACGGCTTGTACGGGAAGTACCCGGCGGAGCCGGAGCTGCCGTCGTCCTCGGAAGCGGCGCCCGAGCCCTCCTCGGCCTCCAGCTCGGCCTCGTCGACGGGCTTCTGCTGCTTCTTGGCCGCCTTGGGCTTGGTGCGGTACTGGGCGAGGATCGCGTCGATGTCGCCGCGGTGCCTCATCGCGTGCAGGATCTGCTCGCGGTACACGCCCGAGGTGTACTGCTCGGTCTGGCTGATGCCGTCGAACTCCACGCCCAGCTCGGCGAGCGAGGTGACCATGGCGGCCTTGAAGTGCTCGGCCCAGTTGGCGTGCTCCGAGCCCTTGGGCGCCGGGACGGAGGTCAGCGGCTTGCCGATGTGCTCGGCCCACGACTCGTCGACGCCGGTGACACCGGCCGGGACCTTGCGGTACCGGTCGTAGTCGTCCCAGGAGATCAGGTGCCGTACCTCGTGGCCCCGGCGGCGGATCTCGTCGGCGACGAGGTGCGGGGTCATGACCTCACGCAGGTTGCCCAGGTGGATGGGGCCGGACGGCGACAGGCCGGACGCGACGACGACCGGTTTGCCCGGGGCCCGACGCTCCGACTCCTCGATGACGTCGTCCGCGAAACGGGAGACCCAGTCGGCGGTCTCGGTGCTCTGAGCCACGATCGGCACGTCCTCTTTCCCTGAAGTTTCTCTGAAGGTTCTCCGTGGGCAGCCGCTACGGTCGCACGGCTGACCGCTCCATTGTCCCAGGCGGGTCGGCATCCGTGAAAACGCCTTTTCAACGCGTTGGACGGGCGCGTGCGGCCCGGGGTTCGCCCGGCGGCCGGAAAATTCGCTTTACCCCGCGTGGGATACTGGGCCTGTCTATCCATCCCCACGAGGAGAACGGCACCCTTTCCTATGGCCTCGGTCACGTCCCTCACCGCTTCGGTCCACCAGCGCCTCGCGTCCGCCCTCTCGGCCACCCTGCCGGAGACCGGCGCCGCGGACCCGCTGCTGCGACGAAGCGACCGGGCGGACTTCCAGGCCAACGGGATCCTGGCGCTGGCGAAGCGGGCGAAGGCGAACCCGCGGGAGCTGGCGGCGCAGGTCGTCGGGCACGTGGTCACCGGTGACGTGATCAAGGACGTCGAGGTCTCCGGACCCGGCTTCCTCAACGTCACGGTCACCGACCGGGCGATCACGGAGAACCTCGCGGCGCGGGCGGCCGACCCCGAGGGCCGCCTCGGCGTGCCGTACGCGGAGCAGCCGGGCACGACGGTGATCGACTACGCCCAGCCGAACGTGGCGAAGGAGATGCACGTCGGCCACCTGCGGTCCGCGGTGATCGGCGACTCCGTCGTCCAGCTGCTGGAGTTCACCGGCGAGAACGTGGTCCGCCGGCACCACATCGGCGACTGGGGCACCCAGTTCGGCATGCTCATCCAGTACCTGGACGAGCACCCGCACGAGCTGGACCACAAGGCGTCCGAGGTGAGCGGCGAGGAGGCGATGTCGAACCTCGACCGCCTCTACAAGGCCGCGCGCAGGCTGTTCGACTCCGACGAGGAGTTCAAGACGCGGGCCCGGCGCCGGGTGGTGGACCTCCAGGCCGGTGACGCGCACACGGTCGCCATGTGGCAGAAGTTCGTGGACGAGTCGAAGATCTACTTCTTCTCCGTCTTCGAGAAGCTGGACATGGACGTCCGGGACGCGGACATCGTCGGCGAGTCCGGCTACAACGACATGCTCGCGGAGACCTGCCGCCTGCTGGAGGAGTCCGGCGTGGCGGTCCGCTCGGAGGGCGCCCTGTGCGTCTTCTTCGACGACGTCAAGGGCCCGGACGGCAACAAGGTCCCGCTGATCGTCCAGAAGTCCGACGGCGGCTACGGCTACGCGGCCACCGACCTGTCGGCGATCCGGGACAGGGTCTTCAACCTCAAGGCGAACAACCTGCTGTACGTGGTGGACGCCCGCCAGTCCCTGCACTTCAAGATGGTCTTCGAGACCGCGCGGCGGGCCGGCTGGCTGAACGACGACGTGACGGCGTACCAGTTGGCGTTCGGCACGGTGCTCGGCAAGGACGGCAAGCCGTTCAAGACCCGTGAGGGCGAGACGGTCCGCCTGGTCGACCTGCTCGACGAGGCGATCGAGCGCGCCTCCGCGGTCGTCCGGGAGAAGGCGCAGGACCTCACGGAGGAGGAGATCGCCGAGCGGGGTGCCCAGGTGGGCATCGGCGCGGTGAAGTACGCGGACCTGTCGACCTCGGCGAACCGGGACTACAAGTTCGACCTGGACCAGATGGTCTCGCTGAACGGCGACACGTCGGTCTACCTCCAGTACGCCTACGCCCGGATCCAGTCGATCCTGCGCAAGGCCCAAGAGGTGCGGCCCGCTGCCCACCCGGAGCTGGAACTGACGCAGGCGGAGCGTGCGTTGGGGCTGCACGCCGACGCCTTCGCGGAGACGGTGCGGGAGTCCGCCGAGGAGTACGCCCCGCACAAGCTGGCCGCGTACCTCTACCAGCTGGCGTCCCTGTACACGTCCTTCTACGACAAGTGCCCGGTGCTGAAGGCCGAGACGCCTGAGCAGGTGGAGAACCGCCTGTTCCTGTGCGACGTCACGGCCCGCACCCTGCACCAGGGCATGGCCCTGCTGGGCATCCGGACGCCCGAGCGCCTCTGACGGCTCCGCCGGTCCGTCCGCCGCAGGCCCCGCCCCGTGTCCGACGGGCCGGGGCCTGCGCGTGTTCCGGCGGACAGCCGCGGGCCGCCCGTGCGGAAGCAGGGCGGCCCGGCGGGGTGGCAGGGGTCAGCGCAGCTTCCGCGCGACCTCGGTGGCCCAGTAGGTCAGGATGGTGCGCGCCCCGGCCCGCTTGATGCCGGTCAGGGCTTCCAGGATGGCCCGGTCGCGGTCGATCCAGCCCTTCTCGGCGGCGGCCTCGATCATCGCGTACTCGCCGGAGATCTGGTAGGCGGCGACCGGCACGTCCACGGCGTCGGCGACGCGGGCGAGGATGTCGAGGTAGGGGCCGGCCGGCTTGACCATCACCATGTCGGCGCCCTCCTCCAGGTCGAGGGCCAGCTCCCGCAGCGACTCCCGCAGGTTCGCCGGGTCCTGCTGGTAGGTCTTGCGATCACCCTCAAGGGAGGAGCCGACCGCCTCCCGGAAGGGCCCGTAGAACGCGGACGAGTACTTGACGGTGTAGGCGAGGACGGCCACGTCGTCCCGCCCGATCTGGTCGAGCGCGTCCCGGACGACGCCGATCTGCCCGTCCATCATGCCGCTGGGGCCCACGACATGGGCGCCGGCGTCGGCCTGGACCTGGGCCATCTCGGCGTACCGCTCGAGCGTGGCGTCGTTGTCGACCCGTCCCCCGGCGTCGAGGACGCCGCAGTGGCCGTGGTCGGTGAACTCGTCGAGGCACAGGTCGGACATGACGAGCAGTTCGTCGCCGACCTCGGCGCGCACATCGCGCAGCGCGACCTGGAGGATCCCGTCCGGGTCCGTACCCGCCGTGCCGAGGGCGTCCTTCTTGTCCTCCTCGGGCACCCCGAACAGCATGATCCCGGAGACCCCGGCCTCCACCGCCTCGGCGGCCGCCTTCTTCAGGCTGTCGCGCGTGTGCTGGACCACGCCGGGCATCGCCGAGACCGGCACGGGCTCGCTCACGCCCTCGCGGACGAACGCGGGCAGGATGAAGTCCGCCGGGTGCAGCCGGGTCTCGGCGACCATGCGCCGCATGGCGGGGGTGGTGCGCAGCCGGCGAGGACGCGTACCGGGAAATGATCCGTACTTCGTCATGCCCTCTACGCTACGCCCGCCGTCCTGGTGCCTTTGCCGACGGGGAGTCGGCCGGGACGGCGGGCGCCGCAGTGCCGTCGCCCGGCGTCCCCGCGTGTCGTGTCAGGAGGTTTTCAGGGCGCCGGGTGCCGGTCCGAGTCCGGCCTCGGCGACGGCGCCGGCCGGCCTCGGGCCGCTGCTCGGGCCGTCCGGTGCGCGCCGGCCCCGTCGTCGCCGTCGACCTGCTCGACCTCGCCGACCTGGCGAAACGTATCCTCGGCTGCAACCACGGCTCCAGCGTCGGGGAGATCGACATCCCCGGACCGGCCCACCTCCACCTGGCGGGCCGGCCGCCGCTGGACGACCTGATCGGCAGGCCCCGGCCGCTGCGGGAGACGGCGGAGGCGTTCGCCGACCCCAGGTCGAACACCGGGGTCCGAACGATCCTGACGCCCTGAGCCGCCCCGAGTCCGACAACCGACCCCGGCCCGACAGCCGCCCCGCACCCGACCGCCTTCCGGAGGCCTGATGTACGCCGTCACCGACCCCACCACCGGTGAAGTCGCCGAGACCTACCCGACCGCCACCGACGCCGAGATCGAGGCGGCCGTCGCCGCCGCCCACGCTGCCACCGCCTGGGGCCGTGGCAGCACCGTGGCCGAGCGCTCCGCGCTGCTGCGCCGGCTCGGCGATCTGCACACCGAGCACCAGGCCGAACTGGCCGCGAGCATCGTGCGCGAGATGGGCAAGCCGCTCGCGGAGGCGGAGGGCGAGATCGGCTTCTGCGCCGACATCTACCACTACTACGCCGACCACGCCGAGCAGTTCCTCGCCGACGAGCCGCTCGACGTCACCTCCGGCCCCGGCAGCGCCGTCGTCCGGCGCAGCCCGGTCGGCGTCCTGCTCGGCATCATGCCGTGGAACTTCCCGGCCTACCAGGTGGCCCGCTTCGCCGCCCCGAACCTCGCGCTCGGCAACACCATCGTCCTCAAGCACGCCCCCCAGTGCCCGGCCACCGCCGCGCTCCTTGAGAAGCTGTTCGCGGACGCCGGCTTCCCGGCCGGCGCGTACGTCAACGTGTACGCCACCAACGAGCAGATCGCCGAGGTGATCGCCGACCCGCGGGTCCAGGGCGTCTCGCTCACCGGCTCCGAGCGCGCCGGTGCCGCCGTCGCCGAGATCGCCGGACGGAACCTGAAGCGCGTCGTCCTCGAACTCGGCGGCTCCGACCCGTTCATCGTGCTGTCCACCGACGACCTCGACGCGGTCGTCGAGGCCGCCGTCGCCGCGCGGCTCGACAACACCGGTCAGGCCTGCAACGCCGCCAAGCGGTTCGTCGTCGTCCAGGACCTCTACGACGCGTTCGTCGAGAAGTTCACCGCCCGGCTGCTCGCGGGCGAGACCGGTGCCCCGCTGTCGTCGGTCGCCGCCGCCGAGAACCTCGCCCGGCAGGTCGACGAGGCGGTCGCCCAGGGCGCCACGCTCCACAGCGAGGGCGAGCGGCGCGGGGCGTACTTCCCGGCCGGGGTCCTCACCGGGCTCACCACCGAACACGCCGCCGCCCGCCAGGAACTCTTCGGACCGGTCGCGATGGTCTTCCCGGCCGCCGACGAGGACGACGCCCTGCGCATCGCCAACGACACCCCCTACGGCCTCGGGTCCTACCTCTTCACCACCGACCCCGCGCAGGCCGAACGCGTCGCCGACCGCATCGAGGCCGGCATGGTCTTCGTCAACGGCGTCGGCGCCGAGGGCGCGGAACTGCCCTTCGGCGGCATCAAGCGCTCCGGCTTCGGCCGCGAACTCGGCCGCCTCGGCATCGAGGAGTTCGTCAACAAGAAGCTCATCCGCACCGTGGCGTAACCGCTCGTGAAGGGGTCCGGGCCTCCGGCAGGAGCCCGGACCTCCGCACCGGCACGCACGGCCCGGCCGATGGCAGGATGCCGTGCATGGCCGATGTGTGGAGCATGACCCGCCGTCCCCACTGGAGACGTGTCCTGTGGCCCTTCGTCCGGGTGAGCGCCAACGCCCGCGGTCTGCGCCTGCGGACGCCGCTGCGCCGCCGGAGTGTGCCGTGGGGCGACATCGCCGAACTGCGCGTGAGCCGGAAATCCGCGCGAACCGCCTGTCGCGTCAGCCTGCTGCTGCACGACGGACGCGAACGGCTCCTGCCCCTGCCGCGCGGCCGCTCGTCCGGCGACCCGGACTTCGACGCCGAGGTGGAAGCGCTCCGCGCGCTGCACCGCCGCTACGCGGCCACGGATCCGGCCAAGGTCCCCACGGTGTCGTACCGCACCCCCCGGCGCGGCTGGGCAGGGCTGCTGGTCGTGTGCCCTGTGCTGCTCGCGTGCGCGGCCGCGGCCGCGGGGTCCGTGTCCGGGACCGCGTCGGACGAACGGGCGTGGAAGTCGGCCACCGCGTGCACCGCCCGGACGCCCGCCGCGGAGCGCCGCGAGTGCCTGACCACGACGCCGGCCGTGATCTCGCGGACCGAGGCCGACCTTCCCAGGCGGAGCAGCTGGCTGTACTTCATCGACGGCCGGCCGGTGGAGCGGCTCGCGGTCCCGCACGAGGCCGCCCTGGAATTCGAGGGCGGCGGCAGTGTCGAACTGACCTTCTGGCGCGACCGGTTGATGAAGGTCTCCGGAAAGAACCACGTGTGGCGCCAGGACATCACCACGGCCGGGGGCACGGCGGCCTGGGCGGCCGCGTTCCTCCTCGCCGCGGGCTGCCCCGCGGCCCACTCACTGCTGAGCCTGCTCGGGCGCCGGCTGCGCGACGACAGAGAGCTCCCGCCGGTCATCCCGTTCGCGTGCGCGCTCGCCGCCACCGCCCTGTGGCTCCTGCCGCTCTGCTACCTCCACCCCACGACCCTGTTCTCCTCGCCCGTGGCGATCACGTGGCTGGCCGTGGGCTCGCTGGTCACGCTGGGGCTGCTGGCCGGGGCCTGGCACACCACCTGTGCCCCCGTGCCAGGAGCGGCGACCGAGAAGTCCGCCGCCGAAGAGGACGAGGAGGAGTTCCTGCCCGCCCGCTTCCTGGAGGACACCGACTACAACCCGCGCGGCTTCGGCACCCACATCGTCCTGGACGGCGGGCCTCCCGCGGTGGCGCCCGGTCCCGGCCGGTTCGCGGCGAAACGGATACCGGTCGAGCGCCTCACCCTAAGGAACGTACGGCGTGCCCGGAACTCGGACCCCGTGGACAGACGCTGGGACGTCGCCGAACTCGACGACGCCGGCACCCCGGTCCGCCTCGCGGCCGAACCCGCCGACCTGGCCCGCATACTCCGCGAACTGGCCCGCGCGAAGACCTCCGTGAACACCGAGCCGTGAACGCGCTCAGGCCGCTCCTGCCAACGCGGCCGTTGCCATCGAAGCGGTTCGGCACTCGCGGCAGCGGCCTGGCTCGGGGGCGCGGAACGCCCGCTCACACCCGTCGCAGTTCTGGAGCGGGTAGGGCCGGTGGCGGGTCCCGGCGGCCGCTGATGTCGGCGGAGAAGGCGTGGGGACGGGAGGAAGCGGCGGGGGCAGGAGTTCACGAAGACGGTGGGCCACCAGGCCGGCCGGGTGCCGCAGGTCTGCCGGCACGTCGGTGGTCAGGGCCCGGTGGACGACGGCGGCCGTGGCACCCGCCTTGAACCAGGCGAGGACAGTCGGAGCCAGTCTGTTCACGTCTCGCAGGGAAAGGGTGAGGCGGATGTCGGTGCGGCGAAGCCCCGCGAGAAGGGCGACGGCCTCGTCGTGGCGCCGATCGCGTGGCGTGCTCTCGCCTTCCGGCGGTGCGGGCGGGTTGGGCGCTTCAGGTCCTTCGGGACGGTCCGCGCGTACGTCCGGGGGCGTGGGCTCGGTCGGCGGGGGCGGTGGCGGCTGCTGCCGGGCCCGGTCGTCCTCCTGGGGCGGCCCCTGGGCGCCCGCCCGGGGGCGGGCCGCCGCGGTACGGCCGCGGACGGTGTCCGTGTCTGTCCGGGCCGGCGTGTGATGGGCGTACGTCCGCGTGAACAGACGCCCCGCGTCCGTCCGTTCGCGCACCCGCTCCAGATAGCCCTGGGCCTCCAATTCCCGCAGCGCGAACGCGATCCGGTCCCGTCCCTCGGGGAAGCGGTCCGCAAGGCTGCGGATGTCGACCGGTGCGCCCTCGGGCAGCGACAGGACGTGCGTGGCCAGTCCGATCGCGGTCAGGGACAGCTCACGGTGCTGGGCGAGGTGGTTGCCCACGACCACGTACCGGCCGGACTGGTACGTGCGTACGTGCGTGACACCGGAGTGGGTGGCGGTTCGCCGAACACCCTGATTCGGGCGCGGAGCAGCGTTAGGCTTCTCGTCAGCCATGCGGAAGGTATCGCTTCCTCGTTGGTCAGGCCCTCGCACTGGGATGCCAGTCCCGGCGGGGGCCGATGCATGTGTGGGGTTGTGGCGGCGACATGCGGTCGCCTCGGCCCGAGACTGCCCGCCCGAACCACCCGAACGCCACCCGTACCGCCCGGTTTCACCCACCCGAGTGATCGCGGCGAGGTTTGGTTGGTTGGGTGGGTTTTATCCCACGGTTCTTTGGTCTTTTACCGCCCGCAGCCCCGACACCCGAACCACCGACTCCCGCTTTTCCGGGTTCCAGTGCGCCGAGATGAGCAGCGGATGAACTCAGGTGTCCGTGCGGAAGGTGATCGTCCGGACCCGGTCCGGTTTCCGTCCGGCTCGTCCGCGGTGACTGCCCGCGTACGGCTGGAGTTGAGCACAGAGGCGCGGCGAAGGGTGGTGGCGGACGTGAGCGACTGGAACGCGGAGCCGGAGGACGACGAGGCCGGGGCGGTCATGCGTGCGGTCATCCGGCAGTTGAAGCTGTGGCGCGAGGCCGCAGGCATGGCCCAGGCGGAGTTCGGGACGGCGATCGGGTACGGGCAGGAGCTGGTCTCGTCCGTGGAACGAGGGCGGCGCATCCCCCGGCCCGAGTACCTCGACGCGGCGGACGCGGCCCTGGGCGCGGGCGGCAGGATCTCGGCGATGAAGGGGGACGTGGCGGAGGCCCGGTACCCGAAAAAGGTACGGGACCTGAAGAAGCTGGAGGGGGAGGCAGTCGAACTGTGCGCCTACAACAACTCCGTGATTCATGGGTTGTTGCAGACGGAGGAGTACGTGCGAGCGGTGCACTCCGGGAGCCGACCGCCCTTCCTGGAGGACCAGTTGGAGCAGCGCGTGGCAGCCCGTATGGCCCGTCAAGAGATCGTGAGTGAGTCAGCCGGGCGGCCCCTCTTCAGCTTTGTCCAATGCGAGTCGACGCTGCGCCGCCCTGTCGGGGGCAAGATGGTGATGCGAGCGCAACTCGAACGATTGTTGGAGGTCGGTCAGTTCCGCAACGTGGATCTGCAAGTCCTTCCGCTGGGTCGCGAGGAGAACTCTGGCCTTGGGGGCTCGTTCAGGCTCCTCAGGCTCAAGGACGGGACGTCCGTGGGACATGCGGAGGTCCAGGAGATCAGCCGTGTGATCACCGACCCGAAACACGTTCAAGTCCTGGATATGCGCTACGGGATCATCCGGGCACAGGCTCTCACCCCACGAGAGTCGATGGCCTTCATCGAGAAAGTGCTGGGAGAGACATGACTCAAAAGCCCGCTACCGGGGACGGGGCAGCGCTGGAGTGGATAAAGAGCAGCTACAGCACTGCTGAGGGACCGGACTGCGTCGAGGTGGCCGCCGTACCCGACCACATCCTCGTCCGCGACTCCAAGAACCCGGACGGCCCCCGCCTCGCCCTGCCCCCCGCCACCTGGGCGGCCTTCCTGCCGTACGCCTCCGGTCACTGACCGGACGAACGCACGCGGCCCGCACCCGGCTTCCCGGGTGCGGGCCGCGCTGACGCGATCACGTCGACGAGCGGCGCCTCCGCGCTCCCGGGCGCCGTTCGCTCGGCCGGGTCACGGGGTCGCCCGCGTCCAGGGCCGCGAGGCGGCGCCGTGCGCCGAAGTCGGCGAGGGCCTCGGCCAGCTTGTGGACGGACGGCTCGGGGGCCATCACGTCCACCCGCAGGCCGTGCTCCTCGGCGGTCTTCGCCGTGGCCGGGCCGATGCAGGCGATCACCGTCACGTTGTGCGGCTTGCCCGCGATGCCGACCAGGTTCCGCACCGTGGACGACGACGTGAACATCACCGCGTCGAAGCCGCCGCCCTTGATGGCCTCGCGGGTCTCCGCCGGGGGCGGGGAGGCGCGGACCGTGCGGTAGGCCGTGACGTCGTCGACCTCCCAGCCCAGTTCGATCAGGCCCGCCACGAGGGTCTCCGTGGCGATGTCCGCGCGGGGCAGGAAGACGCGGTCGATCGGGTCGAAGACCGGGTCGTACGGCGGCCAGTCCTCCAGCAGGCCCGCGGCCGACTGCTCACCGCTCGGCACCAGGTCCGGCTTCACGCCGAAGGCGATCAGCGCCTTCGCGGTCTGGTCGCCGACCGCGGCCACCTTTATGCCGGCGAACGCACGGGCGTCCAGGCCGTACTCCTCGAACTTCTCCCGCACCGCCTTCACCGCGTTGACCGAGGTGAACGCGATCCACTCGTAGCGGCCGGTCACCAGGCCCTTGACCGCGCGCTCCATCTGCTGGGGCGTGCGCGGCGGCTCGACGGCGATCGTCGGGACCTCGTGCGGCACGGCCCCGTAGGAGCGGAGCTGGTCGGAGAGCGAGGCCGCCTGCTCCTTGGTGCGCGGCACGAGGACCTTCCACCCGAACAGCGGCTTGGACTCGAACCACGAGAGCTGGTCGCGATGGGCGGTCGCGCTGCGCTCGCCGACCACGGCTATCACCGGGCGCCCGCCGTCCGGGGACGGCAGCACCTTGGCCTGCTTCAGGGTCTGCGCGATCGTGCCGAGCGTCGCCGTCCAGGTGCGCTGGCGGGTGGTCGTACCGGCGACCGTCACCGACAGCGGGGTGTCGGGCTTGCGGCCGGCCGAGACCAGCTCGCCGGCCGCCGCGGCGACCGAGTCGAGCGTGGTCGACACCACGACCGTGCCGTCCGAGGCGCCGACCTCCGTCCAGCAGCGGTCGGAGGCGGTACGCGCGTCGACGAACCGTACGTCGGTGCCATGGGCGTCACGCAGCGGCACCCCGGCGTACGCGGGCACGCCGACGGCGGCCGCGATGCCGGGGACGACCTCGAAGGGGACGCCCGCGGCGGCGCAGGCGAGCATCTCCTCCGCGGCGTACGTGTCGAGTCCCGGGTCCCCGGACACCGCACGGACGACCCGCCTGCCGCCCCGCGCGGCCTCCATGACAAGATGTGCGGCATCCCGCACCGCGGGGATCCCAGCGGTTGTTGACGTGCCGTCAACAACCGTGAGCTGGGGCGTGCCCGTGCCCGGATGCGAGTCCGCCGAAGGGCCCGGGTCCGTGTGCACGACGGCCACGCCCTGCCTGGCGTGCGTGCGCACGACGTCGAGCACCTCGTGCTCGGCGACGAGGACATCCGCGTTGGCCAGCGCCTCCACGGCGCGCAGTGTGAGCAGTCCCGGATCTCCGGGTCCGGCACCGAGGAAGGTGACGTGCCCGTGTTCGGGACAGGCGGGAAGGGTGGTGGGGCTCACTGTGCTCGCTCCCCCATCAGACCGGCCGCGCCCTGGGCGAGCATCTCGGTGGCGAGTTCGCGACCGAGTGCCATCGCCTGCTCGTGCGTCTGGGGCACGGGACCAGTGGTGGACAGCTGCACCAGCGCGGAGCCGTCGGGCCTGCCGACGACGCCCCGCAGGCGCATTTCCTTGACAATCTGCCCGTCGCCCAGCATGTCGGCCAGCGCGCCCACAGGGGCGCTGCAGCCGGCCTCCAGGGCGGCGAGCAGTGACCGCTCGGCGGTCACGGCGGCCCGCGTGTGCGGGTCGTCGAGCGCGGCGAGCTCGGCGGCGAGGGCAGCGTTGGCCGCGGTGCACTCGACCGCCAGGGCCCCCTGGCCGGGGGCCGGCAGAATCGTGTCGACCGACAGGAAGTCGGTCACCTCTTCGCTCCGGCCGACCCGGTTCAGCCCGGCGGCGGCCAGGACCACCGCGTCGAGCTCGCCGTTCTTGACGAAGCCGATGCGGGTGTCGACGTTGCCCCGGATCGGGACCGTCTCGATGTCCAGGCCGTGGGCGCGGGCGTACGCGTTCAGCTGGGCCATGCGGCGCGGCGAGCCCGTACCGACGCGCGCCCCGCGGGGCAGGTCGGTGAACTTCAGCGCGTCCCGGGCGACGAGCACGTCACGCGGGTCCTCGCGCTCGGGCACGGCGGCCAGGACGAGGTCCTCGGGCTGCGTGGTGGGCAGGTCCTTGAGCGAGTGAACCGCGAAGTCCACCTCGTCCCGCTGCAGCGCCTCGCGCAGCGCGGCCACGAAAACGCCCGTGCCGCCGATCTGTGCGAGGTGCTCACGGGAGATGTCCCCGTAGGTGGTGACCGGGACGAGCTCGACAGGCCGTCCGGTCACCTGGCTCACGGCGTCCGCCACCAACCCGGACTGGGCCATGGCGAGCTTGCTCCGCCTGGTCCCGAGCCTCAGTGCCTTCTCAGTCATGCTGGCCCTCGGTTCTTGCTGTGCATCTCGAAGTCGTCGTGCTTCTCGGAGTCGTCGGAATCGCGGTCGGCCCGGGAGACGGAGGCGACCGTCTCGGGGTCCAGGTCGAACAGGGTCCGCAGCGCGTCCGCGTACCCGGCGCCGCCGGGCTCGGCCGCGAGCTGCTTGACCCTGACCGTCGGCGCGTGCAGCAGCTTGTCCACGACCCGCCGGACGGTCTGGGTGATCTCCGCCCGGTGCTTGTCGTCGAGGCTGGGCAGCCGCCCTTCCAGGCGGGCGATCTCGCTGCTCACGACGTCGGCGGCCATGGTGCGCAGCGCGACGACGGTGGGCGTGATGTGCGCCGCCCTCAGGGCCGCTCCGAAAGCGGTGACCTCGTCGGAGACGATGCGGCGGACCTGGTCGACGTCGGCGGCCATCGGAGCGTCGGCGGAGGCCTCGGCGAGTGACTCGATGTCCACCAGGCGCACCCCGGCGAGCCGGTGTGCGGCCGCGTCGACGTCGCGCGGCATGGCGAGGTCCAGTACGAAGAGGACCGGCTCGGGGCGGGGCGCGACGGCGACCGGCTCGGGCCTGCGGTGCTCGGGCACCCGGCCGGCGCTGGCCGCGGTCGCGGCGAGCGCGGTGATCAGCTCGGCGTCGGTCTCCGGATCGGCCCCGGCACGGGCGGACTCGCGGCGGTCGACGGTCCCGTTGTCCACCCAGGTGCCGTGCTGCTCCAGGGTCGCGGCGTCGATGCCGGCCACGGCGGACTCGCCCATCAGGGAGAATCCGGGCTCCGCGAGGTCCAGCGGGCGGTTCTCGTCGGCATGGGCGGCGCCCACGAGCGGCACGGGCGTCTCACGGACGTCCGTCCGCACCGCCGTACGAGCGCTGCCCTGCTCTTCTCCGGTGGCCTGCCCGACGGTGACGGGCGCTCCGGTACGGCCCTCGACCGCGGCGGTGACCGTCTCGGCGGTCAGCACGAGTCCCGTCGCGCCGGTGCAGGAGACGGCGACATCTGCACGTGTCAGCTCGAGCGGCACCGCGTCCATCGGTACCGCGCGGGCCGACACGTCCGTGTCGTCGCCCTCGGTGAGGATCTGGACGAGGCGCTCGGCCCGGTCCTGCGTACGGTTGGCGATCACTATCTCGCCGACGCCGATCCGGGCGAGCGTGGCCGCGGCCAGCGACGACATCGAACCGGCGCCAATGACCAGGGCCTTCTTGCCACGCGCCCAGGTCCGCACGTCCGCGCCCGCGGACAGCTGCTCGAGGCCGAAGGTGACCAGGGACTGCCCGGCGCGGTCGATGCCGGTCTCGGAGTGGGCGCGCTTGCCCACCCGCAGGGCCTGCTGGAACAGGTCGTTCAGCAGACGCCCGGCGGTGTGCAGTTCCTGGGCACGGGCCAGGGAGTTCTTGATCTGGCCGAGGATCTGGCCCTCGCCGACGACCATCGAGTCCAGGCCGCAGGCCACCGAGAACAGGTGGTGGACGGCCCGGTCCTCGTAGTGCACGTAGAGGTACGGGGTGAGCTCCTCGAGACCCACCCCGCTGTGCTGGGCGAGCAGCGTGGACAGCTCGGCGACACCGGCGTGGAACTTGTCCACGTCGGCGTACAGCTCGATGCGGTTGCAGGTGGCGAGCACGGCGGCCTCGGTGGCCGGCTCGGCGGCGACCGTGTCCTGGAGCAGCTTGTCCTGGCCGTCCGCGCTCAGCGAGGCGCGCTCCAGAAGGCTGACCGGGGCGCTGCGGTGGCTCAGTCCGACGACGAGAAGACTCATGCCGGCATCACGGCGGGGACATCCCCGTCCGGGCCCTGGTCGGTGGACTCGTCACGGACCGCGGCTGCGGCCGGGAGCGCGCGGTCGGCCACGGCTTCCTCACCGGCCTTGCGCTGCTCGTGGAAGGCGAGGATCTGCAGCTCGATGGAGAGGTCGACCTTGCGCACGTCGACGCCGTCCGGGACGGACAGCACGGTCGGCGCGAAGTTCAGGATGGAGGTGACACCGGCGGCCACCAGCCGGTCGCAGACCTGCTGGGCGGCGCCCGCGGGGGTCGAGATCACGCCGATCGAGACGCCGTTGTCGCGGATGATCCGCTCCAGCTCGTCGGCGTGCTGGACCGGGATGCCGGCGACGGGCCGCCCGGCCATCGCGGGGTCGGCGTCGATGAGCGCGGCGACGCGGAAGCCACGGGAGGCGAAGCCGCCGTAGTTGGCGAGGGCGGCACCGAGATTTCCGATGCCGACGATCACAACCGGCCAGTCCTGGGTGAGGCCGAGTTCACGCGAGATCTGGTACACGAGATACTCGACGTCGTAACCCACCCCGCGGGTCCCGTAGGAGCCGAGGTAGGAGAAGTCCTTGCGCAGCTTGGCGGAATTGACCCCCGCCGCGGCCGCGAGCTCCTCGGAGGAGACCGTGGGCACCGAGCGCTCCGACAGTGCGGTCAGGGCTCGGAGGTACAGCGGAAGCCTGGCGACGGTGGCCTCGGGAATCCCTCGGCTACGGGTCGCCGGTCGGTGAGTTCGGCCAGTTGCCACGGTGCTCCTGCGGGTAGAGCGGGGCTGCGGGCGGTCATATGTCCCCAGACCGCCCCGTCGACAGCAGGCTATGTCTTTGTGAACGTGTGCACAAAGATGGTGTCCGATTTGCCCGGCCAACGTGACCGGGGTCACGCATGCCCGACGCGGACGCCCGGAGCCGGCGCATCCACACCGCCACGCCTTTCTTGTTGGGGGCAAAACCGCACACTCTCCTCTACGATCCCCGCCCCCGAGACCAAGACGCCATCGATCCTAGGCGACTTCCGGCCACTTTGAACTCATCGGTCAGTCTTCGATCAACCCCCGAGCTCCTTGCGCAGTCGCTCCTCGTTCACACGCCAGAAGGTGTGCTGTTCACCGTCGACGAGTACGACAGGGATCTGCTCCCAGTACCGGTCGTACAGCTCCCGGTCCTGGGTGATGTCCTTCTGTTCCCAGACGACGCCGAGATCGGCGCAGACCTTCTCTACGACGGCCTGCGCGTCGTCGCACAGATGGCAGCCCGGCTTGCGGACCAGGGTGACGAGCCGCCCCTGGGGCCCGGGGGACTTGCGGCGGAAGATGGGACTCATGTCGGCCATTGTCGCTCCGGCACGCCGCCTCGGAACCCCGTCGGCGCGGGGCGGTGGGACCCGGTCGGCGCGGGCCGGCGCAACGCCGCCGTCGCGAAGAGTTCACGGCCCGCGAAACCTCTCGACTCCGGAACCACCCCGCCAACTGGCTATGCTCACGCCATGGCCGCTCTCGGATGGCTCACTTCCCGTAGGCGCTCCGCCACGGCGCGAAGCGTGTTGGCAGGCGAGGCCTCGGCGGAGGCAGCGCGCAAATCCTCGCAGGAAGCGGGCGTCCCGCCCTCCGCGCAGGAGGTCTCGGAGTTCCCGGTGCACGGGGACGAGAGGGCCGCGGCCTTCTTCGACCTGGACAACACCGTCATGCAGGGCGCCGCGCTGTTCCACTTCGGCCGGGGCCTGTACAAGCGGAAGTTCTTCGACACGCGCGACCTCGCCAAGTTCGCCTGGCAGCAGGCGTGGTTCCGGCTGGCCGGGGTCGAGGACCCCGAGCACATGCAGGACGCCCGCGACTCGGCGCTGTCGATCGTGAAGGGCCATCGGGTCGCCGAGCTGAAGTCGATCGGCGAGGAGATCTACGACGAGTACATGGCCGAGCGGATCTGGCCGGGCACGCGCGCGCTCGCCCAGGCCCATCTGGACGCCGGCCAGAAGGTGTGGTTGGTCACAGCCGCGCCGGTGGAGATCGCGCAGGTCATCGCCCGCCGCCTGGACCTGACCGGCGCGCTCGGCACGGTGGCGGAGTCCGTCGACGGCGTCTACACCGGCCGCCTGGTCGGCGAGCCGCTGCACGGCCCGGCGAAGGCGGAGGCGGTACGCGCCCTGGCCGCGGCCGAGGCCCTGGACCTGAGCCGCTGCGCCGCCTACAGCGACTCCCACAACGACATCCCCATGCTGTCCCTGGTCGGCCACCCCTACGCCATCAACCCCGACGCGAAACTCCGCCGCCATGCCCGCGAGATGGACTGGCGTCTGCGCGACTACCGCACCGGCCGCAAGGCGGCCAAGGTCGGCATCCCCGCGGCGGCCGGCGTCGGCGCCGTGGCCGGCGGCACCGCGGCGGCCATCGCCCTGCACCGCCGCCGCCGCTGACACCGGCACGCCGCCGGCTCTCCCGCCCCCCGGATTCCCCGGATCCCAGGATCCCCGCACGCACCCGTGCCGCCCAATGGCCGCACGGGCCTTCGGCGATCGCGTTCGTGCGGCGCACCGGAACCGCGGGCAATTGACCGAACGTACGCCCATACCGTTCCGGCCATTCGACTTGGCGGTGCATCGCCAGGAAACACCCCCGACATGAGCCGAAGACGGAACGGACTGGTCAGCAAACGGTCACTCTGCGACACCCGAAGGCATGCAAATCGGTTAGGGAAGCGACGGAATCGATGATTTGAGCAACTCGGTGTAGCAGTGCCTGTACGAAGCGTTATTCTCCTCAGACGCAAACCGGTCCCCCATCGTCGCTACGACGGGTGAACGGTTCCGCACTGCACGTGATGGAAGCTCTGCCTCTGGGAGTCCCGTGTACCCACACGTCGGGGTTGACGCCTCGGGCCTGGCTACGCTCCGCGCCACGGTCCTGGACCTGCTGCGCGGTCTCGTCCCCACCGCGTACGCCGGCCCCGCATTCGCCACCGCCGCGCCGGTCGGCCCGTGCTACGCGCTGGCCGACGGCATGGAGCAGGTGCCGACTCGCAGCGCCGTGGTCGAGGGGCGGCGGACGGGCGACGCGCGGGCGACCGGCAGGCGGGGACGATCGGCCTCGGCGGCCGCTGTCCGCCGCCCGGCCGCGGACAGCGACAGCGCCCGGATGATGGAGCTCGTCGAGCGCGCCCAGGCCGGCGAGGCCGACGCCTTCGGACGGCTCTACGACCAGTACAGCGACACCGTGTACCGGTACATCTACTACCGCGTCGGCGGCAAGGCGACGGCCGAGGACCTCACCAGTGAGACCTTCCTGCGCGCCCTGCGCCGCATCGGGACCTTCACCTGGCAGGGCCGCGACTTCGGCGCCTGGCTGGTCACCATCGCCCGCAACCTCGTGGCCGACCACTTCAAGTCCAGCCGGTTCCGGCTCGAGGTCACCACCGGCGAGATGCTCGACGCCAACGAGGTCGAGCGCTCCCCCGAGGACTCCGTCCTCGAATCCCTGTCCAACGCCGCCCTCCTGGACGCCGTACGACGACTCAACCCGCAGCAGCAGGAGTGCGTCACGCTCCGCTTCCTCCAGGGCCTGTCCGTCGCGGAGACCGCCCGGGTGATGGGCAAGAACGAGGGTGCGATCAAGACCCTCCAGTACCGGGCCGTGCGCACCCTGGCCCGGCTTCTCCCCGACGACGCGCGCTGAGCGCACACACGCTCCGCGACCTTCAACTCACCCTCCGTCGAAGCGTTTTGACTTCTCGATCCGATCC
The DNA here is from genome assembly GCF_044743035.1 of Streptomyces sp. NPDC087787. Taxonomy (NCBI): domain Bacteria; kingdom Bacillati; phylum Actinomycetota; class Actinomycetes; order Kitasatosporales; family Streptomycetaceae; genus Streptomyces; species Streptomyces sp. NPDC087787. The sequence continues at coordinate 8,765 of NZ_JBIUVQ010000015.1, read as the reverse complement.
GCCGGGGTCCGTAACCCAAGTGCCGCGCCGCTCGTTGTGCGGGATAGAGGCTCCCTGTGGTCACGCCCTGGCCAATCCTGATCGACCGATCGGGAGAAGCGGCTGGGGACGTGCACCCTCAGGACCCCCGGGGAGTCGACCGTGATGACGAGAGGAGGTGCCGCCAGTGATCGCGAAAGTATCGGCGCACCGGCGGGCGAACGCCTTCGCCCAGGCCCTGGAAGAGCTGTCCGACCGGGGCACGGCGGCCGAACAGGCCGAAGGACCGGCACCGGCCCCGGCTGCCGCGGAACAGACCGAGCAGGGCCGCATGCTGGCCCTCGCCACCGGTCTGGACGCGCTGCCGCGGCCGGAGCTGGACCCCGAGGTCAAGGTCGTCCAGCGGGCCCGCCTGGTGGCCGCGATGGAGGCCATGGTCCAGGAGAGCACCGCGGCGGGCGGGGCGAGTGACCCACCGGTGCCCAGGCAACGCGGCGCACACCGGGCGAGCGGCCTGGGGAAACTGCGGCCGCGCACGCGGCTGAGCAAGTCGCTGGCCGCCGGCGGACTCAGCGTGGGTGTGGCCGCGGGAGCCTTCGGCGGAGTGGCCGCCGCAAGCTCCGGCGCCCTCCCCGGTGACTCGCTGTACGGGCTCAAGCGCGGCATCGAGGACTTCAAGCTCACCTACCTGACCGACGGCGCCGACGAGCAGGGCCAGGCCTACCTCGATCTGGCCTCGACCCGCTTGAGCGAGGCCCGCCGGCTGATGGAGCGCGACCGCGGCGGACAGCTCGACCACGAGTCGATCGGCGAGATCCGCCGCACCCTGTCCGGGATGCAGCACGACGCCGCCGAGGGCCACCGGCTGCTGCACCAGGCGTACGAACGCGACCCCGATTCCCTGCGTCCCATCCAGGCCCTCTCCACCTTCTCGCGGTCCCACCGCGAGGCCTGGGGCGCGCTCCGGGACCGGCTGCCCGTGCAGCTCGGTGACGTCAGCCGGCAGGTGTCGTCGGTGTTCGACGCCATAGACGACGAGGTCGCCCCGCTGCAGTCGATGCTCCCCCAGCCCTCCGCCCCGGCCGGCGACGGCAAGCAGCACGTCCCCCGGCCGACGCCGTCCGCCGGCTCGCCCGGCGCCGCCCACTCGGCCCAGCCCGGCATCGGCGCCGACGCATCCTCCGGCAGCCCCCACTCGGGTGGAGCCGACGAGCCCAGCGCCTCGGCCGGCTCCGGCAGCGAGGGCGACGGGTTCCTCGGCGGCTCCACCGGCGACCTGCTCGACCCGCCGAAGCCCAGCGGCAGCGCCTCGCCGTCCGCGGCCAAGTCGCCGCCCAGCGGCCCGGACGTGACGATCCCGCCGCTCCTTCCGGGCCTGCTGCCCGGCCTCGGCATCAACGCGGAGGACACGAAGTAGGCGGTGCCGGCCCCACGGCGGCGGGGGCGTCCCTTGGTGAGGGACGCCCCCGCCGCCGTGGCACCGTCAGAAGAACTCAGAAGTCCCCTTCCGCGCCGTGCCGCGGAAGGTCCGTCCCCTCAGAAGCACACAGACCTGCGCTGCACCAGCAGCTTGGCCCCTCTCGTCTGCCGTCCTCGCACTGCTCCGCAGGCTTCGGCCGACTGCGCCGAACTCCGTCCGTCGGCTCAGAAGAACACAGACCTGCGCTGCACCAGCAGCTTGTACAGGGTGTGCTGGATCTGCTCGCGGACCTGGTCGGTCAGGTTGAACATCAGCATCGGGTCCTCGGCCGCCTCCGGCGGATACCCGTCCGTCGCGATGGGCTCGCCGAACTGGATCGTCCACTTCGTCGGCAGCGGGATCGCGCCCAGCGGACCCAGCCACGGGAAAGTCGGCGTCAGCGGGAAGTACGGGATGCCCAGCAGCCGCGCCAGGGTCTTGGCGTTGCCGATCATCGGATAGATCTCCTCGGCCCCGACGACCGAGCACGGGATGATCGGCACGCCCTGGCGCAGCGCGGTCGACACGAAGCCGCCCCGGCCGAACCGCTGCAGCTTGTAGCGCTCGCTGAACGGCTTGCCGATGCCCTTGAAGCCCTCCGGCATCACCCCGACCAGCTCGCCCTGCCCGAGCAGCCGCTCGGCGTCCTCGGTGCAGGCGAGGGTGTGGCCGAGCTTGCGGGCGAGTTCGTTGACCACCGGCAGCACGAACACCAGGTCGGCCGCGAGCAGCCGCAGATGCCGGCCCGCGGGATGCCGGTCGTGGACGGCGACCTGCATCATCAGCCCGTCCAGCGGCAGCGTGCCGGAGTGGTTGGCGACGATCAGGGCGCCACCCTCGGCGGGGATGTTCTCGATGCCCTTCACATCGACCCGGAAGTACTTCTCGTACAGCGGCCGCAGCAGGGACATCAGGAACTGGTCGGTGAGCTCGGCGTCGTAGCCGAAGTCGTCGACGTCGTAGTCCCCGGTGAGACGGCGGCGCAGGAACGCCAGACCACTCGCGATGCGCCGCTCCAGGCCGCCGTCCTCCGCCGGCCCGCTCGGCGGCTGCTCCTCACCGGTCACAGGGACGTCCTCCTGCGCGGCCTCCATGCCGGGCAGGGGCTGCACCTCGCCGACCGACGCTGGCTCGGCGCCGGTGCGGCGGCTCCCCGTGCCCCGGCGCCGCGACGGCCGCTGTCCGGCGCTCCCACGGGACCGGTCGTCGTCGAACGGAATGACCTTGGCGTCCGCCATGGTGCTGCGCTCCTCAGTTGGCGCTCTGCGTCTGGGGGTGGCCGCTGCCCGGGTGGGACAGCGCGGCGATCCGGTCGACGGCCCCCGCGAGGGCCTCCGGCGGCAGCAGCCCGGGGCCGTGGCTGCGGGCGAACTCCGCGAAGGTCTCCGCGGTCGTGTACTTGGGTGCGAAGCCGAGTGTCTCGCGCATCTGGTCCGTCGCCACGACCCGGCCGTGGGTCAGCAGGCGGATCTGCTCGGGTGAGAAGTCCGTCATTCCCAGCGTACGCACCAGCGAGCCCGCCCACGTCACGGCGGGCAGCAGCAGCGGCACCGTGGGGCGCCCCAGCCGCCGGGAGCACTGCGAGAGCAGCAGCACGCCGTCGCCGGCGACGTTGAACGTGCCGCTGTTGAGGGTGGCGCGGCGCGGCTCGTGCGAGGCGATCCGCAGCACCTCGATCACGTCGTCCTCGTGCACGAACTGCAACCGCGGGTCGTATCCGAACACCGTCGGCAGCACCGGCAGCGAGAAGTAGGAGGCGAGCGGGGTGTCCGCCGTCGGGCCGAGGATGTTGGCGAACCTGAGCACGCACACGGCGACGTCCGGCCGCCGCCTGGCGAAGCCCCGCACATACCCCTCGACCTCGACCGTGTCCTTCGCGAAGCCGCCGGACGGCAGGGACTTGGGCGGGGTGGTCTCGGTGAACACCGCCGGGTCGCGGGGAGCGGAGCCGTAGACGTTGGTGCTGGACTTGACCACCAGCCGCTTGACCGACGGGGACTTCTGGCAGGCGCCCAGCAGCTGCATGGTGCCGATGACGTTGGTCTCCTTGACCAGGGCCCGGCTGCCGCTGGCCAGCGCGGTGCCGGTCACGTCCATGTGCACCACGGTGTCGGCGGACGTCTCGGCGAGCACCCGCGCGATCGTGGGCTGCCGGATGTCCGCCTGGACGAAGTCGGCGCCGCCCAGATGGTGCTCGGGCGGCACCGCGTCCACGGCGACCACCCGGTCGACCTGCGGATCACGCTGGATACGGCGCACGAACCGGCCCGCGAGCTGGCGGGCCACTCCGGTCACGAGCACGACCTGTCCCAAGATCAGCGCCTTCCTTCCGGCCCGGATTCCCGCCGGGTTCCCCATGTGCGGCCAACCTATCGGGTCGGGACCGCGCCACGGCGGGGCTCGATGCGCACGTGCCGGAAGGTACGTGCGTGCGAACGGGATCGAGCCACCACCGCGGCATGCCCCGGACGCACGCGACCCCCCACCGGATGGTGGGGGGTCACAGACACGCTTTCGCGTTGGCGCGTACCGCGCGCGACCGGCGTCTACTTCTTGTTGCGACGCTGGACGCGGGTGCGCTTGAGCAGCTTGCGGTGCTTCTTCTTGGCCATCCGCTTGCGCCGCTTCTTGATAACAGAGCCCACGACTACCCTCGCTCACTTCTCATCACTCGGTGTTTGGGCGCCATGGGCCCACACGACCTACGAGGGGCTAGCCTACCCGCCCGAGGGCTGAGGTCGTAATCGAGGTGTCCGGAGGGATCCGGAAGTGTTCCGTACTGTCCTTCACGGACCCCTCCCGGTCGTCGTCAGGCGGTGTCCACCCCCACGTAGCTCTCGCGGAGGTACTCGTGAACCGCTTGCTCCGGGACGCGGAAGGACCGCCCCACCCGGATCGCGGGCAGATGACCGCTGTGCACCAGGCGGTACACGGTCATCTTCGACACTCGCATGACCGAGGCGACTTCCGCCACGGTAAGGAACTGAACCTCGTTCAGAGGCCTTTCGCCAGCTGCAGCCATGACACACCTGAACCTTCCGCACTCGACGGCCACCGGCTTCCCCTTCCGGTGACTCTTCGTCGCTGCGTGCTCACTCCCCAGGGTAGGGGCGTGTGATGCGAGTGGGGAAGAGGTGGACCATCGGCGGCCTACTGTGACAGACAGGCGCGATTGAGTACGTAGCGGGCCAGCGGGCGGTAGTAGGCGGGCCGTACGCCGTCATCAAGTGGAACGACGACGGACACGCACCCCTCCGCCTGCCCGACGAAGAGCGCGGGGTCGTTCGTGTCGGCCGGGCCCATCGCCTCGAACCCCAGCTGACCTGCGCCGCAGACCCAGCCGTGATCCCCGATCACCAGGCCGGGCAGCGGTCCGCCGGCGTCGGCCGCCGCCGCGAGCGCCAGCCGAACCGGCAGCGGTGAATGCGTGTGCGCGCCGGGCTCACCACCGGAGCGTTCGGCGCCCTGCGGCCGGACCAGGGCGACTCCCCGGACGTACTCGAGGAGGTACGTGCGTAGACCGAACCGGGTCGTTATGTCGACAGAACGACCCTGCGCGGGAGTGAGGACGGTACATCCCGCCGCCGACAGGGCGTCCGCCAGCGCGGCGTAGAAACCGAGCAGCCGGTGCGGGTGCCCGGTGCCCAGGAGCACGGGGGCACCCCGCCGCGCCGCCGCACCGAGCCGGTCCGCGAAGGCGTCCAGCGCGGCCAGCGTCAGATCCGGGTCGATGACATCCGGGCCGAGAGTGTGCAGCGGATCGGCCGAAACGCCGCACCTGCGTGCCATCAGCTCGATCAAGTCCCGCTGCTGCCATGACCCTTCGGGGTCGATTCCGATCAGCACCCGGGGATCCCGGGCCGCGAACAGCCGGTAGCTGCGCAGACCGGCCTCCCGCGTCGTGGCCACCACCCCGGCGAGACGGGCCCTCACCAGATGGGCGCGGAGCGCCGCGATGCTCAACACCCGAGCGATGCTGACGCACGGCCTCCGCGGTCGTCCCGGGAACCCGGGAACACCGCACAGTCGGCCTAATCGAAAAACCCGGCCTGTGCTACGGCAGCAGACCCCGCAGCGGGAACACCGCCCGCCGGGTCGCCAGGATCGTCTGGTCCAGCCGGTCCGCCGGGTCGTACCCCGCCTCCCAGTCCGCCCAGGACACCGGCCACCGTCCGTCGGTCATCCGCATCGGGCCCAACCGCCGCGTCCGCGCGTACACCGCCTGCCGCCAGCTCTCCGGAATCACCGTCTCCGGCTCCACCGGGCGCCCCACGGCGATCCCCACAAGATGCGTCCACGACCGGGGGACGACGTCCACCACCTCGTATCCGCCGCCGCCCAGCGCGATCCACCGTCCTTCGGCATGCTCGTGGGCCAGTTCGTGGCACGCCAGCTGCACCGCCCGCTGCGCGTCCAGCGACACCGTCAGATGCGCCAGCGGATCCTCGAAGTGCGTGTCGGCCCCGTGCTGGGTGACCAGCACCTGCGGCCGGAAGTCGGCGACGAGTTCCGGCACCACCGCGTGGAACGCCCGCAGCCACCCGGCGTCCCCGGTCCCCGCCGGCAGCGCCACGTTCACGGCCGATCCCTCGGCGGACGGCGCCCCGGTCTCCTGCGGCCATCCCGTCTGCGGGAACAGCGTCCGGGGATGCTCGTGCAGCGAGATCGTCAGTACCCGCGGGTCCTCCCAGAACGCGGTCTGCACCCCGTCCCCGTGGTGCACGTCGGTGTCGACGTACACGACCCGCTCGGCCCCCAGCTCCAGCAGCCGGGCGATGGCCAGCGCGGCGTCGTTGTAGACGCAGAAGCCCGAAGCGGCGCCCGGCATCGCGTGGTGCAGTCCGCCCGCGAAGTTCACCGCGTGCAGGGCGTCCCCGTGCCACACGGCCTCCGCCGCCGCCACCGACTGGCCCGCGATCAGCGCGGACACCTCGTGCATCCCGGCGAACGCCGGATCGTCCAGCGTCCCCAGGCCGTACGCCGCGTCCGCCGATGCCGGATCCGCCGACGCGGCCTTCACCGCGGCGATGTAGTCGTCCCGGTGGACCAGCCGCAGCGTCGAGTCGCCGGCCGGCCTGGCCGCCACCAGCCGCGCCTCCCGGTCGAGTCCGAGCGCGTCGACCAGTTTCCGGGTCAGGACGAGGCGGATCGGGTCCATCGGGTGGTCCCGGCCGAAGTCATAGCCCGTTACTGCCTCGTCCCACATCAGCTGTGCGCGGCCGCTCATGCCCGTCACCGTATCGGTCCGCCCGCGGCGCGAACGACCCGGCGCACACCGACGTCACCAGCACCAGAGCCATGGGCACCAGCATCGCCCCGCGGTAGCTCCACGCGTCGCCGAGCGCGCCCACCAGCGGGGAGCCGACCAGGAAACCCACGTAGTTGAAGATGTTGAGCCGTGCGACGGCCTGGTCCGACGCCCCCGGGCCGTAGTTGTCAAAAGCGTGCCGCCCGGCCGCGGCGAAGGTCTGGGGCACCAGCACGCACAGCCCCAGCCCCAGCAGCGTGAACCCGAGCATGCCCACCCAGGGACCGGGTGCCCCGGCGACCACCGCGAACCCCAGCGCCGCCACCAGCGCGCCCAGCCGTACGACGGCCACGGCGCCGAACCGCCGCACCCCGGTGTCCCCGAGGGCCCGCCCCAGCAGGGTGGTGACCATGTAGACGTTGTACGGCACCGTCGCGAGCTGCTCGGAGCTGCCCAGCGTGTCCTGAAGGTACTTCGCGCTCCAGTTGGAGACGGTCGAGTCGCCTATGTACGCGAAGGTCATCACCAGGCAGAGCGGCAGCAGCAGCCGGAACACGACGGTCCCGCCGCCTTCGCCACCGGCCTTCCCGTCGGCCTTTTCCGGTGCGGCGGGGGAGTCCGCGTCGACGTACCACCGGCTGCCCACGAGGGCCGCCGGCAGCAGCACCGCCACCACCGGCAGGTACGACACCCACAGGGCCAGGTGCCAGTGCGCCCCGGCCCAGGCCAGCGAGGCACCCAGGATCCCGCCGAGGCTGTAGACGGCGTGGAAGCCGAGCATGATGCTGCGGCCGTACGCCCGCTGGAGGCTCACTCCGAGCATGTTCATCGAGGCGTCCAGCATCCCCACGGCCAGCCCGAACGCGGCCAGAGCGACGGCCAGTTCGGCGACCCGGTCGCCCGCCCCGACACCGAGCAGGGACAGGAGGACGACGGGCTGGGACCAGCGCAGCAGCCGGCTGGGCCGGACGCGTTTCACCAGTCGCCCGGTGGTCGTGCTGCCGGCACCGGCGAGGATCGGCACGGCGGCCAGGAAGACCGGCAGCAGCGCGTCGGAGACCCCGTACCGGCCCTGGATGGCCGGGATGCGCGTCACGAGGAGAGCGAAGGCGACGCCCTGCGTGAAGAAGCTGAACGCCAGCGAGGCCCTACCGCGCCGCAGCACATCAGTCATGGCGGCGAGCGTAGGGCCCTGGTCTACCTGTGGGTAGGTCCGGTGAAAGATGAATTCCGCTCAGCTTCCGGCGAGGGCAAGTCCGTTCGGGGACTTCGCATGACAATCGTCAGTGCCACGGCGGTGGCCGGCGTCATGTCAGCAGGCCGGCCAACTCCTCCATGCGTGAGAAGAGTTGGGTGGCATCCGCGAGCCTGGTAGCCGGGGTCATCGCCGTGAAGCCGTAGACGTCCATCCCGGCCGCGACGGCGGCCTGGACGCCCAGCGGGGAGTCCTCGACGACGACGCACTTCTCTGGGGCCGCTCCCATCCGGTCGGCCGCGTGGAGGAACAGGTCCGGCGCCGGCTTGCCCCGGCCCACGTCCTGCGAACTGAAGATCCGTTCCTCGTCGAACCACCGGTCCAGGCCGGTCGCCCGGTGTCCCACCCGGATCCGCTCGTGACTTCCCGAGGACGCGACACAGTACGGCGTCCCGTCCACCGCGAGCTTCTCCAGTACGTCGGCGGCACCGGCCACCGGCTTCAACTCGCGCTGGAACGCGGCGAACACACGGGCGTGGAAGACGTCGTCGAAGTCGTCCGGCAGCCGCTTCCCCGTCCGCTCCAGGACCAGGTCGTGGATTCGGTGCATCGCCGACCCCATGTAGTCACGGATGGAGTCCTCGTAGGAGGTGGGGTGCCCCAACTCGGTGAGGTAGGCGGCGAGGAGCCGGTTGGAGATGGGCTCACTGTCGACGAGGACGCCGTCGTTGTCGAAGATGACGAGGTCGTAGCGCATGAGTACGAGCCTAAACGAGCGCCGGCCGGCCGTGAACGCAGAAAACCCCCGTGCAACGGCACGGGGGTTTTCTCACAATTTGTTCGGCGGCGTCCTACTCTCCCACAGGGTCCCCCCTGCAGTACCA